>QCJI01000001.1 GCA_003216135.1 Prochlorococcus sp. AG-409-A22
AAAGGGTTTGAGTTTAGTTCTGTCTAATGATGTCAATTTAAAAAACTATCTAGCTACAGAATTAGCATCATTATATGGGAAGAGGGTATCCCTAGAGACTATACCGTCTTCAAAAAACGATATTCTATGTGCAAGTTTTGACTGGTGGATTAAGAATTCTATTTTAGTAGGAATTCCAGAACAAATTATTATTCCTCTGCTACCAATTCCGAGTCTTTCAGAACCAATTAATTTAATTACTGTGTCTTATAATAAAAAACTTGCAAAAGATTGGTTTAGAGAGTTCTTACTTCCTGAAGCAGAAGTAAAATTAGAAAGGTCTATTTCTCCTTTAAGAAAAAATTCTGGTAAGTTAATAATCCTTGATGGAAGAGTTAATAAAAGAAAGTGGGGGTCATTACTGCTGCAAAGTATTAAACCCTCAAAACAAATTAACTATATGCTACCTTTCGATTAGGTTATGATTCAATAAATATCTTTTAAACATGGGAGAAGCAAAAAGGCGTAAAACATTAGGTATGCCTTCAAAAAAAAATAATATTAAATCTAAAGAAGATAATTCTCCTAGATTATTTGAATGGCTTCCTTTAACAATTAATCAAAGAGATAGTTTTATGAAATTAAGTATTAAAGCTAGTTGGTTTGGAATTGGAGGTTTAGTTCTTTTATGGGTTGTAGTCAGATTTATTGGCCCGGCTGCGGGGTGGTGGACTTTAGCTGATTCTTTATAAATCTAAGCTACTGTCTTTATATCATTAGCAACGATTGTATTACTTGGATTGTTATTTAGTGCTTTCACAGAATTAGAGCTTACTTCACTACCTTCGGTTAGTTTGTTTTTGACAATAGACTCTACTTGATTCCTTACCTCTATGTTTTGATCTAGCCAAATAATTGTGTTATCTCTTCCTTGCCCAATATTTTCTCCTTCATAACTATACCAAGCTCCTCTCCTAATTATGATGTTAGTCTCTTCTGCTAAATCTAATAAACATCCCGTTGTGCTAATTCCTTTGCCGAATAAAATATCAAATTCAGCAATTCTAAATGGTGGCGCAACTTTGTTTTTTGCCACTTTAACTTTTGCTCTTATTCCGTATTCTTCTGTACCTCTTTTAAGAGTTTGAATTCTTCTAATATCAAGTCTTACTGATGCGTAAAACTTTAATGCATTTCCTCCTGTGGTTGTCTCTGGATTTCCATAAGTAACACCTATTTTTAAACGCAATTGATTTAGGAATATTACTGTACATCCAGATTTACCAATATTACCGGTTATTTTTCTCATTGCCTGGCTCATCAGTCTTGCCTGACTTCCTATCACATGATCTCCCATTTCCCCCTCTATTTCTGCTCTTGGAGTAAGTGCTGCTACGGAGTCAACAACCACAAGATCTACGGCGCTTGACCTTATAAGTTGATCAACTATTTCTAGGGCCATTTCACCTGTGTCTGGCTGTGAGACTAATAGATTTTCAACATCAACTCCTAGAGAAGCTGCATAAACAGGATCTAAAGCATGCTCAGCATCTACAAATGCGGCTACGCCCCCATTTCTTTGAACTTCTGCTATTGCATGTAGCGTGAGTGTCGTTTTCCCTGAACTTTCTGGTCCGTATACTTCAACTACTCTTCCTTTGGGATAGCCTCCTCCTAATGCCAAATCTAATGTGAGTGCCCCAGTCGATATTGTTTCTACTTTCATTCTAGAAGCGTCACCCAACCTCATGATTGATCCTCTTCCAAAGTTCCTTTCTATTTGGCCTAGGACGAGACTTAATGCTTTGTCTTTTTCTTTAGATATCACTTCCTTTGATTCGTTTTTTTTTCTTTCTTCAAAACTCATTTTTTTTATTCATAGATGAATTTTCATAATTATTCTAAATTCAGAATTTTTTTATTTAATCCAAATTTAATAATTAGAAGTATAGTACATGTGTACTTTAACTGATGAAAGTTAAATTGCAAGTAAATCTCCTAGATTTTTTAATTTTAATAATCTTATTTCTTTCGTCAAACTTCTCCTATCTGATTCTTTTAAATAGCCCCAATCAGCCAAAAAACAAGGAATATTTTTTGTATCAGCGTTTTGCTTTATATCGATTAGGGTTTTCATCCTGTCTTCTATGAAACCTAAAATTTCATATTTTTTATCTAGTTCTCTAGCTATTTCAGTTTTTGTTCCTGCTTCATAACCAAAAATAAATTCAGGAAAAATATTTAATTTTTCGAGAATTTTTGTAGCAAATATTTTTCCTTTTGTTGTTATTATTCCTGTCTTTATTTTTTCTTGCTTTAACTTTTCCATAAAGGCTATAACTTCATAAAATGGTTTATGTAAATTTACCCACATTTCAAAATCTGTATCTATTTGGTATTTGCGAGATTCATCTAGAAATTTCTGTAAATCTTCGGTAAGCCAAGAATTATCCTTGAGTATCTTTTGACAATTTAGATGATATTTATTAATAAAATCCTTTTTATTATTTTTGTCTAGTGGATTTTCTATTTTGATTATTTCGTGAACGATGATAATCATTTCCCATCCATATTTTACCCATGGCCTAATTTCTTTAAAAGTATTCGAAACGTTGTTATAAAGATCTTGGGTAATTTGTATATCTCGTGAATTTAGAAATTTTTCGCATGCTAATAAAGAACTGTGCCAATATTCATTCATGCCATCAACAATAACTCCGTCAAAATCAAAGAGAAATAATTTCTGCCTCTCCACTCAACTAACTGTTAAAACTGGGCCGCTAGGATTCGAACCTAGGAATGTCGAGACCAAAACCCGATGCCTTACCACTTGGCGACGGCCCAATGAATTTTTATTTTAATACATGAAAAGATTTTTTTCTATTAAAAAATTAAAAATTATTTTCAAAATCAGAATGATTTCAATATCTATAGAAAAATAAATTGAATTAATTTTTTTTCCATGGCTTTAACAATTTTTGTGCTTCTTTGATTGCTAAAGCCATTCTTTCAGGATATTCATATAATTTCTTGTTGTTTTTGTTAGCAAATTCAATAAATGGCTGCATTATTTTCCTTGCATAACTTCCAAATGCAATTCCATCTGGAAAATTATTTACGTTTAATAATTCATGTGTTTTTCCATTTGTCCCTCCAGCTAATTGAATTAACCCTGGGGGAAGATGAGATCCTATTGTTTCAAATAATTTAACTGTATCTCTACCTGTTGTTGGAGCTAGATCGCCAGACATTGGTCTTCCATCAAGCTGCCAAATAATGGGAAGATTAAGTTCAGAGAGAATTTCATATCTTTCCCAAATAGCTTTCAAGAGATCATTTGGGGATTGTGGGGATTGATTTAATCCACAACTGATAGATATTGTTTTTAATTTAGTGTCTGTATTTTTTAGAATGCGCACTACTTCTATGAAAGGATCTATTCGATTTATTTCGGTATGAATTTCTACTGCATCAGGCTTGATCGTTTGAAGTGATGATGGCAGATTATCTTTTGTTAAATTAAATTCGTATTCAGAAATCAGATTTAAGGGACAACTTTTTATACACCTTCCGCATCCATAACATTTGCTCTCTGTAACACCGTAATTATCAATTGCAAAGGTAGGACAACTATTTTCACATGGTCTTGGACAATTAGGAGGGCATTTCAAGGGGTCAAATTTTGCTTTGCGAAAATGTATATCTTTACCATCACAAATGCTTATCATTAAACCTGGGGAAGTACCAAAAAATTCTTTCGACCATTTGATACCATTTCTTGCTGCTTGAGCTATCGACTGTTCAGCAGCAACATCAATATAGTCGACTCCAGCAGCTGAATAAATAGCAGACAAATCTTCAATTGCGTCAATATCTTCATTGCTAGCACCACAGATTAACTTAACCCATTTATCCAAAGTATTCTTATTTTTTTCAAAAACTTCAAATTTAGAATTCATTCAAAATGTAATCATTTAGTGGTCTCCATTCAAGTTTTCTGGAACCACCCATTTCAATTACAATTTCAAGTCTATTATCTTTAGTACAGATTGAAATTAAGCTTTCAAGTTCATCTTGAGATAAGACTTGACCTTCTAGTAACCACAATAATTTATTTTTATCATTTTCATTAAATAATTCAGATGCTTGGGGTATAACTTGTTGTACTTCTCCAAGAGCACCATTTCTGCCTACACTTTGATGTCCTAGGTGAGGAGGTCTTATGCCGTGCAATTTCATTAAAAATACTTCAGGATCTCCTAATCCTCTCGCCGAGGTCATGTAAGTTTTATAACCTTTAGCTCTCATTCTTCTTAAAAGACGAGTTTCATAGCCACCCTCAAGAGGGGCAAAGATGGCTAAACATTTATTGTTTTTTAGATCATTATGAAACTTTTTTCCTGTAAGAAGTAATGGCATAAAGATTTCCTTTATTTATATATTATTTCATTTTATGGTACTTGATGATGTACAATTGAATTTCGGTGATTTTTTAAGCTCGAAAGCTAGCCGAGCCTCTGTAATTTTCACATTTTTTAGCGTTTCGTTAAAAAACTTAGGATGGGTTAACCCAAAGAGAAACTATCTATGTTTTAGATCAGTCTCAATCCTTATCAATTGTTTTTTGATTAGCTACCCCTTTAATAATTAAAAAAGGTATTAGAAAAATCAAAAATTAATTATCAGCTAGTCTACTCAAATCTTATGTCGATAGGAATTTTAGGAAAGAAATTGGGCATGTCCCAACTTTTTGATGATGATGGTAATGCCGTACCAGTAACTCTTATAGAGGCTGGGCCATGTCGTGTTACCCAATTAAAAACCCAGGCTTTGGATGGTTATACTGCGGTCCAAATAGGGTACGGTTTATCAAAAGATAAGCACATAAGTAAGCCTGAGAAGGGACATTTAAGGAAGTCAGGTGAAGAACTTTTAAAGCATTTGAAAGAATATAGAGTTGAAGAAACCTCAACTTATGAAGTTGGAAATCAAATAACAGTTAACAATTTTGAGGTTGGTCAGAAAGTTGATATCAGTGGCAAATCTATGGGTAGAGGTTTTGCTGGTTATCAGAAAAGACATGGTTTTAGTAGAGGACCCATGAGTCATGGTTCAAAAAATCATAGAGCTCCAGGTTCTACTGGTGCAGGTACTACTCCAGGTAGAATTTATCCTGGTAAAAGAATGGCAGGAAGATATGGAGGAAAAAAAATTACTACTAAAGGTTTATTAGTTGTCAAGATTGATGACCAAAAAAATTTGCTTGTCGTAAAAGGTTCTGTACCAGGTAAGCCGGGTTCGATTGTCAATATTAAGCCTAATAATGTTGTAGGTAAAAAAGGAGGTGAAAAATCATGACAACTCTAGACACTCTTAAGTGGGATGGTAAAAAAGCAGGGAAAGTATCGATCGATTTAAAAGTAGCTAAGGAAACTTCTTCTGCAGATTTAATACATAGAGCAGTTCTTAGACAATTAGCAAATAAGAGGCAAGGTACCGCATCTACTTTGACAAGATCTGAAGTGCGAGGTGGAGGTAGAAAACCATACAAACAGAAGGGTACTGGAAGAGCTCGCCAAGGATCAATAAGAACTCCTTTGAGACCAGGCGGTGGAATAATTTTTGGACCGAAACCACGCTCCTATAACTTAGATATGAATCGAAAAGAAAGAAGGTTAGCTCTTAGAACAGCACTTATGTCAAGAGTGAAAGATATTAAGGCTGTGGAGGATTTTGGGTCTACACTAAATCAGCCTAAAACGAGTGAAATTATTAATGGTCTTGCTCGTCTAGGAATAGAAAAGTCAGAAAAGGTTTTGGTAATTCTGGATAGTCCTTCTGATGTAATAAAAAAATCTATTAATAACATTGAAAAAGTCAAATTAATTGCTGCTGATCAATTAAATGTATTTGATATTCTTAACGCTAATAAGTTGGTTATAGGTCAATCAGCAATAAATAAAATTCAAGAGGTTTATGCATCATGAATAAATTATTTGATTCACGTTTGGCAGATGTAATACGTAAGCCAGTTATTACAGAAAAAGCTACTAATGCCCTAGATCTTAACCAATATACTTTTGAAGTGGATCATAGAGCTTCTAAACCTCAAATAAAGGCTGCAATCGAAGCCTTATTTAGTGTTAAAGTTATAGGAATTAATACTATGAATCCTCCCAGAAGAACAAGAAGAGTCGGTAAATTTTCCGGTAAGCGTTCTCAAGTTAAAAAGGCTATTGTACGTCTGGCTGACGGAGACAAAATTCAAATATTTCCAGAATCTTAAGGAGTTTTAATCATGGCAATTCGTAAATTTAAACCTTATACACCTGGTACTAGACAAAGAGTCGTTACTGACTTTAGTGACATAACAAGTCAAAAACCAGAAAGGTCTCTGATAGTTTCAAAACATAGATTGAAAGGGAGAAATAATCGTGGGGTTATTACCTGCCGTCACCGTGGAGGTGGTCACAAAAGACAATATAGATTAGTTGACTTTAGAAGAGATAAGAGAAACATTAATGCTAAAGTTGCAGCTATTCATTACGATCCTCATAGAAATGCTAGGCTTGCACTTTTATTCTATGAAGATGGAGAGAAGAGATATATCATTGCTCCAGCAGGGGTAAAAGTTGGTCAAAATATAATTTCTGGTGAAAACGTTCCAATTGAAGATGGAAATTCAATGCCACTTTCAGTTATGCCATTAGGATCAAGTGTTCATTGTGTTGAACTATATGCTGGCAGAGGCGCTCAGATGGTCAGATCAGCGGGTGCTAGTGCCCAAGTTATGGCTAAAGAGGGTGATTATGTTGCGTTAAAACTTCCATCTACTGAAGTTAGGCTTGTAAGGAAGGAATGCTATGCAACTCTTGGAGAGGTTGGTAACTCGGAAATAAGAAATACTAGTCTAGGTAAAGCAGGAAGAAGAAGATGGCTTGGAAGGAGACCTCAAGTAAGAGGAAGTGTAATGAACCCATGTGATCATCCACATGGAGGAGGAGAAGGAAAAGCACCAATTGGTAGAGCAGGACCTGTCACGCCATGGGGTAAGCCAGCTCTCGGTTTAAAGACACGTAAAAAGAACAAACCAAGCAATAAATTAGTAGTTCGAAAACGCCGTCGTGTTTCTAAGAGGAGTAGAGGAGGAAGAGACTCTTGATTACTTCAATTATTACTTTAATTTCTATTTTATAAATCATGGGACGTTCACTAAAAAAAGGACCTTTTATCGCAGATAGCTTGCTCAAAAAGGTAGAAAAACAAAATACTGATAATGACAAGTCTGTTATCAAAACTTGGTCTAGATCTTCTACAATATTGCCTGTAATGATTGGTCATACAATTGCGGTACATAACGGTAAGGCTCATATCCCCGTTTTTATTACTGAACAAATGATTGGCCATAAATTAGGTGAATTTGCCCCCACACGTACTTATCGTGGTCATATAAGAGATAAGAAAGGAGCAAAATCATGACACAAACACCCGAAACAAAAAAAACAGCAGTTGCTCATGGGAACTATATTCGTGGTTCAGCCTCAAAAGTCAGAAGAGTGCTAGACCAAATCAGGGGAAGATCCTATAGGGATGCATTAATTATGTTGGAATTTATGCCTTATAGATCTACTGATCCTATTACTAAAGTTTTAAGATCAGCAGTCGCTAATGCAGAACATAATTGTGGCATGGATCCATCAACCTTGGTTATTTCCTCTGCATGGGCTAATAATGGCCCAGTAATGAAAAGATATAGGCCTAGAGCTCAAGGACGAGCTTTCTCTATTAAAAAACAGACTTGCCACATAAGTATTTCTGTTGAATCTGCTCCTACTCAAACTAATGCGGAGGTACAAAACTAATGGGACATAAAATACATCCTTCGGGACTTAGATTAGGGATAACAAAAGAGCACCGTTCAAAATGGTTTGCTACTTCAAAAACTTACCCAATTCTTCTTCAAGAGGATTTTAAAATTCGTACTTTTATACAAAAGAAATATGGCGCAGCTGGAATCAGCGATGTTTTAATAGCGAGAAAAGCGGATCAACTGGAACTAGAATTAAAAACAGCAAGACCTGGAGTCATTGTAGGAAGGCAGGGCAGTGGCATTGAAGAGCTTAGATCAGGAATTCAAAAAACGATTGGAGATAGGACAAGACAAGTCAGAATAAATGTTGTTGAAGTAGAGCGAGTTGATGCAGATGCGTTTTTACTTGCTGAATATATTGCACAACAACTAGAAAAAAGAGTTGCCTTTAGAAGAACTATTAGGATGGCATTGCAGAGAGCTCAAAGGGCTGGTGTTTTAGGTCTAAAAATACAAGTCGGAGGAAGACTAAATGGAGCTGAAATTGCTAGAACAGAATGGACACGAGAAGGAAGGGTCCCACTACATACCTTAAGAGCTGAAATTGATTATGCCACTCGTGAAGCTAATACAACTTATGGAGTTTTAGGAATTAAGGTTTGGGTCTTTAAAGGTGAAGTCCTTCCTAAGGAAGATCAAAATATTCCTGTGGGCGGAAACCCCAAAAGAAAAGCTAGTCGCAGACCTCAGCAATTTGAGGATCGTTCAAATGAGAATTCTTAGGAGGTGTAACAATGCTTAGTCCAAAACGTACTAAATTCCGTAAACAACATAGAGGCAGAATGAGAGGAGTTGCCTCAAAGGGTAATACAATTGCATTTGGGCAGTTTGCTCTACAAGCACAAGATTGCGGATGGGTTACTGCTCGTCAAATTGAAGCAAGTAGGCGTGCTATGACTAGATATATTAAACGTGGTGGTCAAATTTGGATAAGAATATTTCCAGATAAACCGGTTACTATGAGACCGGCTGAAACTAGAATGGGTTCTGGTAAAGGAAATCCAGAGTTTTGGGTTGCAGTTGTTAAACCCGGTAGAATATTATTCGAAATGGGCGGAGAAGATATCACAGAAGAAATTGCAAAAGAAGCTATGCGTTTAGCTCAATACAAATTACCAGTAAAAACAAAATTCATCTCTGTTGATAAGAATCTAGCAACTTCTTCTAAAGATAAGACTAATAATAAAAAACAATCTCAAGAGGAGGTTAAAAAATGAAAAACTCAGAATCACTTAAAGAATTTAAAAAATTAAATTCTGATCAAATTACCGAAAAGATTGACCAATTAAGAAAAGATCTTTTTGACTTGAGATTCAAGCAAGCTACGAGACAGCTTAATGAAACTCATAAATTTAAAATTATCAAGAAACAAGTTGCGCAATTACTAACTCTTAGTAAGACTCAATCTGCTTCTAAAACTACTTCTGATTAATTATTAGTTATGGCACTTAAAGAAAGAATTGGTACTGTTGTCAGCGACAAAATGGATAAAACAGTTGTTGTTGCTGTTATTAATAGATATCCACACCCCACTTATCAAAAAATTGTAAGTAGAACTACGAGATATAAGGCGCATGATCCAGAAAATACATGTGTTTTAGGCGATCGAGTTAAAATAAGAGAAACTAGACCGCTTAGCGCTCATAAAAGATGGGCAATTGAAGAGATTCTGAATAAAAAAAGCCAGGCTAAGGAGGTTAAAAAATGATTCAACAAGAAACCTATTTAACAGTTGCTGATAATAGCGGAGCGAAACGACTCCAATGTATTAGGGTCTTAGGTTCTAATAGAAGATACGCACATGTTGGGGATGTAATTGTAGCAACTGTTAAAGATGCTCTTCCGAATATGGGAGTTAAGAAATCTGAAGTTGTGAAAGCCGTCATCGTTAGAACAAAAGCAACATTAAGAAGAAATACTGGTAATTCAATCAGATTTGATGATAATGCTGCTGTTTTGATTAATGAGGATAAGAATCCAAAAGGTACTAGAGTATTTGGTCCTGTAGCCAGAGAACTGCGGGATAAAAATTATACAAAAATTATTTCTCTTGCTCCGGAGGTGATTTAAATGTTGGATTCATTAAAACAAAAGAAGAATTTCCAAAGAATAAAAATGAGAATCAAAACTGGAGATTTAGTAAAAGTAATTAATGGCAAGGAAAAGGGCAAAACTGGAGAGGTTTTAAAAACTATCCCTCTTGAAAATAGAGTAGTAGTTAAGGGAATTAACCTTAGGACTAAACATGTAAAACCAACTCAGGAAGGGGAAACTGGAAGAATACTTACAGAGGAGGCATCTTTACATGCATCAAATGTAATGTTCTTCTCAAAGGAAAAAAATCTTACAAGTAAGATTGAATATTTTATTGATAAAAAGGGAGTTAAGAAAAGAAGACTGAAGAAAACTGGTGAAGTAATTGATTAATTTTTCATCAGAAACCAGATTTAAACTTTTTCTTAATTTCTCAATTCTGACAAAGACCAGAATTAACAAAAAATTATGACTCTAAAAAATCGCTACAAAGAATCAATTAGACCAAAACTACTCAAGGATCTTGGTCTTAAAAATATTCATCAAGTACCAAAAGTTGTGAAAGTCAATGTTAATAGAGGTCTTGGTGAAGCTGCTTCAAATTCAAAAGCTTTAGAGGCTTCCTTGAATGAAATGGCAACAATTACAGGGCAAAAGGCACTAATAACTAGGGCCAAAAAAGCTATCGCGGGTTTTAAAATTCGTGAAGGCATGCCTATTGGTTGTACTGTTACTTTGAGGGGCGATAGGATGTATTCCTTTTTAGAGAGATTTATAAATCTAGCTTTACCAAGAATAAGAGACTTTAGAGGAGTTAATCCAAAAAGTTTTGATGGGAGAGGGAATTACACCCTTGGAGTGAAAGAACAATTGATATTTCCTGAAATCTCTTTTGATAAAGTTGATTCCATAAGAGGTATGGATATAACTATCGTCACAAGTGCAAGAACTGATCAAGAGGGTAAAGCTCTCTTGCAAGAGTTAGGAATGCCTTTTAGTAAGAATTAAATTAAAACCATGTCAAATCACGATCCTATTTCAGATATGCTAACTCGTATAAGAAATGCGAGCCAAAAGAAGCATACAACAACAACAATTCCAGGTTCAAAAATGTCCCTAAGTATTGCAAAGGTACTTCAAAAAGAGGGATTTATTTCTGATATTAATGAGGAAGGTGAAGGCTATAAGTCACAAATAATACTTGGTCTCAAATATAGTGGCAAGAATAAATTCCCTACTATTCGATCCATGCAAAGAGTTAGTAAACCTGGTTTGAGAATTTATAAAAATACTAGAGCTTTACCAAAAGTACTAGGAGGTCTCGGAGTTGCTATTATATCTACTTCTAAAGGTGTCATGAGTGATCGTGATGCTAGGAAGCAAGGTATAGGTGGTGAAGTACTTTGCTATGTTTATTAAGGAGGATTAATCATGTCAAGAATTGGAAAAACACCAGTACTAATACCAGATAAAGTATCTGTTGATTTTGATGGATTAACAGTTACAGTTAAAGGTCCTAAGGGTGAGTTAAAACGTCAGATGCCAGAAGGAGTTAGTTTTGATAAAAAAGATAATACTGTTGTCGTAAGTCCCACTACTACCAAAATATTCTCAAGGCAAAGACATGGTTTATGTAGAGCTTTAATTGCAAATATGGTTGAAGGGGTTAGTCAAGGTTTTTCAAAAAAACTTGAAATTGTAGGCGTTGGATCGAGAGCACAAGTAAAAGGTAAAAATCTAGTTGTTAGTGCAGGATATAGTCATCCTATAGAAATGATCCCCCCTGATGGTATAACATACAAGGTTGAGAGTAATACAAACGTTACTGTATCTGGAATTGATAAGGAAATTGTTGGTAATGAAGCAGCAAAAATCAGATCAATTAGACCTCCAGAACCATATAAAGGTAAAGGAATTAAATACCATGATGAGAGAATTCTCAGAAAAGCTGGTAAATCTGGCAAAAAATAATTCCAATTAAAAAAATGACCAAACTTTCCAGGAAATTACAAACCCAAAAAAGACATAGAAGATTAAGGAGATTCTTAATTGGAGATGCAACTCGTCCAAGATTGTCTGTTTTTCGCTCTAATAACCATATTTATGCTCAGGTTATAGATGATAGCGCGCAAACAACTATTTGCTCAGCTTCAACTGTTGATAAAGAACTTAAAGAAACATCAGAAAAACCATCTTCTAATTGTAATTCTTCTTCCATTGTTGGAAAATTATTAGCAAAGAGAGCGATAAAAAAAGGTATTAAGCAAGTAATCTTTGACCGTGGAGGTAATTTATATCACGGTAGAGTAAAGGCACTTGCAGATGCTGCTCGTGAAGCTGGCCTAGAATTCTAACTCTTAATTTTTTACTATGACTGACACTCCAACAAAAAAAGAAAATCAATCTAAGCTTGATAAAGCTCCTGATTCTAATGTAAGTGAAAAAAAACAAAATAATCGTAATAACGAACGAAAAAGAGGCAGGAGAGGTGATTCTAGGAATCTAGAGCGAGATTCTGATTGGCAAGAAAGAGTTGTTCAAATAAGAAGGGTATCCAAAACTGTAAAAGGTGGAAAAAAAATGAGTTTTAGAGCTATTGTTGTTGTTGGTAATGAAAAAGGACAAGTTGGAGTTGGAGTTGGTAAAGCTGGAGATGTTATTGGTGCAGTGAGAAAAGGAGTCTCAGATGGTAAAAAGAATCTTGTCAGAGTGCCTTTAACCCCAAATAATTCAATACCGACTTTATCAAAAGGGAGAGATGGTGCAGCTAATGTACTTATTAGGCCTGCTGCACCAGGTACTGGGGTAATTGCTGGGGGTTCAATTAGAACAGTTTTAGAACTAGCGGGCATAAAAAATGTTTTAGCAAAAAGATTGGGTAGTAAGACACCTCTAAATAATGCAAGAGCCGCTATGATAGCGCTCTCTCAATTGAGAACACACAAATCTGCCTCAAGAGAGAGAGGGATCTCCCTTGAACAGCTTTATTCTTGAAAATTATGACTACAACATTAAATACACTCAAATCAAATACTGGCTCTAGAAAGAAAAAATTAAGAAAGGGTAGAGGTATTGCTGCAGGACAGGGTGCTTCATGCGGTTTCGGAATGAGAGGACAAAAATCACGTTCTGGGAGACCAACACGTCCAGGTTTTGAGGGTGGTCAAATGCCCTTGTATAGAAGAGTGCCAAAATTAAAGCACTTTGAAATAGTTAATCAAAAAAACTTTTCAATAGTAAATATTAGTAAATTGAATGATTTTAAAGACAACGAAACAGTTAACTTAGATTCACTGGTCAAAAAGGGATTGCTTTTTAAACCAAAATTCCCTTTGAAAATACTTGGTAATGGAGAAGTTAATGTTAAGTTAATAGTCCAAGCTCATGCATTTACAAAAGTCGCTAAACAAAAAATTGAAGACGCAGGTGGATCTTGTGAACTTATAAATAATAAATAAAATAAATTTACGAATAAATTTAGTTTTACTTATCTATGTTTGTTAAAAAAAGTAGAAACCCTAGCGCTTCAGAGATAATCTCTCAATTATTTTTGAATAAGGAGTTAAGAAGCAGAGTTTTAACAACTCTCGGTCTTTTACTTTTAGTCAGAATTGGCATCTATATTCCAATGCCAGGTATTGATAGAGAGGCTTTTAAAACCTTTATTGATCAAGGAGGACAATTAATAGGCTTTTTAGATATTTTTACTGGTGGTGGAATTTCAACTTTAGGAATATTTGCATTAGGGATTCTCCCTTTCATTAATGCTTCAATTATTATTCAGCTTTTGACAGCTTCATTACCTGTGCTTGAAGATTTACAAAAGAATGAGGGAGAAGCAGGTAGGAGAAAAATTGCTCAAATAACAAGATATGTTTCCTTGGGATGGGGGTTACTGCAGAGTGTTATTTTTTCCTTAATTCTTAGACAATATGCAATTGAGGGTATAAGTCAGACTACATTTGTTTTACACACATCTATTGCGTTGGTAACTGGCTCAATGCTAGTGATGTGGTTTAGCGAAATTATTACTGAGAAAGGGATAGGGCAAGGTGCATCATTAGTGATTTTTTTGAATATTGTTGCAACTTTGCCGAAAGCATTAAGTTCCACTATTGAGAAAGCCCAAACTGGTGATCGTGGGGATGTTTTAGGTATAGCAGTTTTACTTGGAGTTTTTTTATTGACAATAGTTGGGATAATTTTTGTTCAAGAAGGAGCAAGGCGTATTCCTATTGTTAGTGCAAAAAGACAAATAGGAAATACAACATTACTTCCTACGAGACAGAGTTATTTGCCCTTAAAATTAAATGCTGGAGGAGTTATGCCTATAATTTTTGCATCTGCCTTGATTTTCTTACCAATTACTATCGCAAATGTTACGGGTAATCCAATTTTAATAAAATTGGCAAGTAGTTTGAATCCTGGTTCTTCAAATCCATGGCCATATGCAATTACATTTTTTGCTTTGATTTTAGGATTTTCATATTTTTATGCATCTCTTACAATTAATCCAGTAGATGTAGCATCTAATTTGAAAAAAGGAGGAGTGGCAATACCAGGAGTTAGACCTGGCACTAATACAGCTAATTATTTAGCAGGTATACAAAATAGGTTGACATTATTAGGAGGATTATTTTTGGGTTCAGTAGCTATTATCCCAGCAGCCGTAGAAAGAGCGACAAATGTACAAACTTTTCAAGGTTTAGGAGCAACTTCTTTGCTTATTCTTGTAGGTGTTGCAATCGATACTGCTAAGCAAATTCAAACTTATGTTATTTCTCAAAGATATGAGGGATTAGTGAATAACTAATGAAAAAACATTTACTATTTTTGGGAGCTCCAGGAGCAGGAAAAGGGACTCAGGCGGAATTACTCAGTGTAAAGAATTCTTATTTGCATCTTTCTACAGGTGAATTGTTAAGAAAAGAAATTGAAATGAAAACTAAGCTTGGTATACAAGTAAAAGATATTCTTAATCGAGGAGAATTAGTCAGTGATGAAATTGTTTTAGAAATTGTAAGAAAAAACTTAGTTCAAGATAATAAAGGTTGGATTTTAGATGGATACCCCAGAAATTTATCTCAGGCAAACTCACTTAATGAGGTTTTAACTGAAATAAATCAACCTTTAGAAGTCGTTTTTTATCTAGATATCCCAGAAGAAGTTTTAATTAAACGTTTACTCCTAAGAGGTAGAAAAGATGATAATGAAGAGACGATAAGAACAAGATTAAATATATATAAAAAAACTACAGAGCCTTTGATTGAATATTTCAAAGATCTTTCATTATTAGAATATATTGATGCTGATAGAGATTTAAAAACTATTTCTTCTGATATTAAACAAAAAATGGCTTGATTATGATGTAGAATAAAGTATTAGCGTTTTATTTGTTAAACCCCATGAAGGTCAGATCCTCAGTCAAAAAAATTAGCCCTGACGATCAGATCGTAAGGAGAAGAGGTAAAATCTATGTTATTAACAAGAAAAGACCTCGTAATAAACAGCGTCAAGGTTAACCTTGAAAAATTAATTTAATTCAAACTTTTACTTACTCAAACACGTGGCCAGGATTGCAGGAATTGACATACCTCGCGAAAAGCGAGTCGAAATTGCACTTACATATGTTTATGGAATTGGTTTAACAAGATCCAAGCTAATTCTAGCTAATACAGGTGTAAACCCAGATATTCGTGTAAAAGATCTTTCAGATTCTGATGTTCAGAAACTTAGAGGTGCTACAGAGGAATTTACTTTAGAAGGTGATTTGAGAAGGAAAGAGGGGATGGCTTTAAAACGATTGCAAGATATTGGTTGTGTTAGGGGGAGAAGGCATCGAATGAGCCTCCCAGTAAGAGGTCAAAGAACTAGAACTAATGCTAGAACAAGGCGCGGTTCAAGAAAAACAGTCGCTGGAAGAAAAAAATAATTAATTAAATCTATTCACAAATGCAAGTACTACATTAGAAATTATCATGGCAGCTCAAGTAAAAAAACCAGGTTCAAAAAAGTCAAAGCGCAATGTGCCAAATGGCGTGGTACATATTCAAAGCACATTTAATAATACAATTGTTTCTATCACTGATACCTCGGGACATGTGATTTCATGGTCATCTGCTGGTGCTACTGGATTTAAAGGAGCTCGTAAAGGTACCCCATTTGCGGCACAAACAGCTGCTGAGGCGGCTGCAAGGAGAGCACTTGATCAAGGTATGAGACAAATAGAAGTATTAGTTAGAGGCCCTGGTTCAGGTAGGGAAACCGCCATAAGAGCTTTACAAGTTGCTGGTTTAGAAATAACTCTAATAAGAGATGTAACTCCATTACCTCATAATGGATGTAGAAGACCTAAGCGGAGACGCGTTTAGATCTTAACCATTTCCCAACCCCCCCCCAAAAAAAAAACTTACCACCTCATTATTTTCCGTGTTGCAATACCAGATTGACAGAATTGACCATCAAATAGCAGATGATCGCTCCCAAACAGGAACATTTTTAATTGGTCCTTTAGAAAGGGGACAAGCTACAACTTTGGGTAATTCCTTAAGAAGAGTGCTTATGGGAGGACTCGAAGGCAGTGCAGTTACTGCAGTTAGAATAGCAGGAATTAATCATGAATATGCAACTATTCCTGGTGTTAGAGAGGATGTTTTAGACATCCTTCTAAACTGCAAGCAACTTTCTATTAATAGTTCTAATCCAGAGATTGAAATAGGTAGATTAGTAGCTAGTGGCCCTATGGAGGTCAAGGCTAATGATATTCAGTTCTCATCTCAGGTTGAAGTAGTTGATGGTGAAAAACCCATAGCCACTATTCAAGAAGGTCACAACTTAGAGCTAGAAATACACGTTGAAAGAGGTGTTGGATATAGACCAGTAGATCGTAAGAATGAAGAGACAACGGCTATTGACTTACTACAAATAGATGCTGTATTTATGCCTGTCAAAAGAGTTAATTTCACTATTGATGAAACTGCTGTAGCAGAAGGTGGAACGGGTAGAGAAAGGCTGAAAATGGAAGTCGTAACAGATGGTTCAACAAGTCCTGATGATGCAATTGCTGATGCCGCAAACCAGTTAATTGAACTCTTTCAGCCTTTAGCTACTGTTACCATGGTAGAGGAAATACCAGAAGAGCCTGAACCATCTCCAGAAGCTCAAATTCCTTTAGAAGAACTAAATTTGTCCGTCAGAGCATATAATTGTTTAAAAAGAGCACAAGTCAATTCTGTCTCTGATTTGATGGGCTTTAGCTATGAAGATCTTTTAGAAATCAAAAACTTCGGCTCAAAATCTGCAGATGAAGTAATTGAAGCTCTTGAGCGAATAGGAATTTCAATTCCTCAAAGCAGAACCTCCGTTTAACAAATTTTAAGATTATGAGACACCAACTCAGAATTCCTCTATTGAGTAAACCTGCAGATCAGAGGAAGGCACTATTAAGAGGTTTGACCACTCAATTAATTAAAGAGGGCAGAGTAACAACAACAAAAGCTAGAGCAAAAGCTTTGAGAAATGAAGCTGAAAGGATGATTTCTTTAGCAAAGGATGGAAGTTTAGCTGCAAGAAGAAGAGCGATCGGATACATCTATGACAAGAAGTTAGTTCATTCATTATTTGAAAAAGCGAATGAAAGATATGGAGATAGACAGGGAGGATATACTCGTATAGTTCGAACTGTTTCTAGAAAGGGTGATAACGCTCAAATGGCAATTATTGAACTTGTTTAAGATCTAAAAGATAAAAGCGGTGAATCAATAATTAAACTTTTGAAAAGAGTTGCTTTAATTATCCAATATGATGGAAGTTACTTTTCAGGTTGGCAAAGACAAAGTAATGCAATTAGTGTTCAGGAAATCTTAGAAAAAATAATTTTCAAAATATCTAATCATAGGGTAAAGACTTTTGCGGCAGGAAGAACAGATTCTGGAGTTCATGCTTCTGGTCAGGTTGTTCATTTTGATATTGATTCTGTTATCCCAGGTAATCGTTTCTCAGATGTATTAAATGGTTACTTACCTCCAACAATTAGAATCTTGGAATCAATTGAGGTTAATGATGCTTGGCATGCTTGCTATTCAGCAATTTATAGACATTATCGATATGTAATTAATAATAGTAGATTAACAAACTTGTTTTTAAATAATTGGTCATGGCATAGGTACCAAAAAGTTCTGGATGAAGTTTTAATGTCAAATGCATTGCAAGGTATGGAAGGAGAACATGATTTTTTTGCTTTTCAGAAAAGTGGTAGTAATAGGTCAACTTCAATAACAACAATTAAAAATATTAAGCTAAAAAGAGTGGAAGATTTAATTTTAATAGATATCAAAGCTACTGGTTTTCTATATGGGATGGTCCGTTTAATTGTTGGACAACTTGTTTTGGTTGGAGAAAAAAAAATATCACCAGAAGTTTTTACGAATAGATGGGTAGATAAAAAGAAAAATGATGTTAAAGAATCTGCTCCTGCGAAGGGATTATGTTTTGTAAATGCAGTTTATAAAGAAAATGTTTTTAAAAAGATTAATAAAAACGATCTCTTCCCAGAATTTGTAATTAAGGGTTATTCATAACAACGAATTTTTATGGCAAAAAACTATTTGTTTAAATTAGCCCAAATTATTGATCAATACTGCGTCAATAATGTAGAATTTAATACTAATTTCATTTTATTTTTGTAAATTTGATAAATGAATAAAACACTTACTCCGTCCATAGAAACTATTGAAAGGAATTGGTTTTTAGTTGACGCAAAAGATAAGACACTGGGTAGACTTGCTACAGAGATTGCAAATGTATTAAGAGGAAAAAACAAACCGACATTTACTCCCCATCTAGATACGGGTGATTTTGTCATTGTTGTAAATGCTGAACAAGTTGAGGTAACAGGTAAGAAAGCATCACAAAAATTATATAGAAGACATTCTGGTCGACCTGGAGGAATGAAGGTTGAAAAATTTGAGTCTCTTCAAGAAAGAATTCCTGAAAGAATTATTGAGCAAGCTGTTAAAGGGATGCTCCCTCATAATTCGTTGGGCAGACAGCAATTTAAAAAATTAAAGGTCTATAAAGGGGCTGATCATCCTCATGCTGCCCAGAATCCTGTATTATTAAATAGTTAATTTATAAATAATGAATAGTCAAATAAAAAACAAAGCTGTTTATTGGGGAACTGGAAGAAGAAAAACCTCTGTTGCTAGAGTTCGTTTAATTCCTGGGAATGGACAAATTAAAATCAATGGTCGTTCAGGTGACGATTATTTAAACTTTAATCCTTTACACCTAAACTCTGTAAAAGCACCTTTACAAACATTAGGTCTAGAAAATTCTTATGACATTTTTGTAAATGTTTTTGGTGGAGGCCTAACAGGTCAAGCAGATGCTATTAAACAAGGAGCAGCAAGAGCCCTTTGCGAATTATCACCTGATAATAGGAAACCTCTTAAAACAGAGGGACATCTCAGTAGAGATCCTAGAGCAAAAGAAAGAAGAAAATATGGGCTTAAAAAAGCTAGAAAAGCACCTCAGTTTTCTAAACGTTAAATTAATCTTAATTATGCCAAAATCTGAAATTCATCCAAAATGGTACCCTGACGCAAAAGTTATTTGCAATGGAGAAGTTGTTATGACAACTGGATCTACACAGCCTGAATTGCATGTCGATGTATGGAGTGGTAATCATCCTTTCTTTACTGGAACTCAGAAAATTCTTGATACAGAAGGAAGAGTTGATAGGTTTATGAAAAAATATGGAATGGGTTCAGCCAATTCTGCTACATCAAAAGAAAAAAAAGAAACAAAAGACTCTAATAAATAGAAGTTTTTAAAATCAAGCATAATTTCAATTGGAATACACCACATTAATAGCAAGGTTGAAAACTGCTTCAGAAAGCTTCGAGAATTTTGAATTGCAGCTTGCAGATCCTGATATTTCAAATGACCCTAAGAAATTAGAATCAATAGCAAAAGAGAGAGCAAAATTAGAACCTTTAGTTATTGATTTTAATAAATTGCTTAATACTGAAAAGGAAATTGAAGATTCGAAAAGATTACTTAAAGAAAATAGAAATGACAAAGATATGGAATTATTAATTAATGAGGAGTTAATTAACTTAGAGGAATGTAAAAATAAACTAATAGAAAAAGCTACGATTGCATTATTACCTAAAGATCCAAGAGATGAGAGAAGTGTAATGTTGGAAATTAGGGCTGGTGCTGGAGGTAATGAAGCGTGTATTTGGGCGGGCGATTTAGCAAGAATGTATGAAAGATATGGTCAAAAAATTGGATGGTCTGTAAAACCTATTAGTGCATCTGAATCAGATATGGGAGGATTTAAAGAGTTGGTTATCTCTGTGAAAGGGGATGCTGTATATAGTCAACTTAAATTTGAAGCTGGTGTACATAGAGTACAGAGAGTACCTGCTACTGAATCTCAAGGTAGGGTGCATACTTCTACTGCGACAGTGGCTGTTATGCCTGAGGCTGATCCTGTTGAGGTTAAAATTGATCCTACAGATCTAGAGGTTGGTACAGCTAGATCAGGAGGTGCTGGCGGTCAAAACGTTAATAAAGTAGAAACGGCTATTGATCTGCTTCATAAACCTACAGGTATAAGAGTTTTTTGTACTCAAGAAAGATCACAATTGCAAAATAGAGAGAGAGCAATGGAAATTTTAAGGGCTAAATTATATGAAATACAATTAAAGGAAGCGAATGAGAAAGAAAGATCACAAAGGCTGATGCAAGTTGGAACGGGTGATAGGAGTGAAAAAATTAGAACCTATAATTTCAAAGATAATAGGACTACAGATCACAGATTGGGGTCTAATTTTTCATTAGAGCCAATATTGGCAGGCCAATTAGATGAAGTTATTGATGCTTGTATAGCTCAAGAGCAAAAAAGAATGATGGAAGATTTTAATAATTAAGGAGATTAAAATATTTTTTTAAGCAGCTAAACCAATTACATATTTACGCCATTCTTTGTGTTTACCCGAGTCAATTTGTCTTGTGGCTTCAAAATTGAGATTACTTAATGGTCTATACGGCTTTCTTCTTAAAGGCATATTTGCTTCTTCTGGAGTTCGATTCCCTTTTTGCACATTGCATCTTAGACATGCTGTTGTTACATTTTCCCATTTATCAGCTCCACCTCTGCTTCTTGGTAAAACATGATCTATTGATAAATCACTAGCTTTGTGGTTACAGTATTGACAAGAATTATTATCTCTTAAAAGAATATTTTTCCTTGTTAGAGAGACATCTCTAAAAGGTACTTTGACGTAGTAACGAAGTCTTATAACTGTGGGTAGTTTTTGGCCGTAGTGAATTGAATACGACTGATCTTCCTCCAAACTTTCTGCTTTACCTTTAATCATCAAAATTACTGCTCTTCTCCAAGAAGTGATGTTTAAAGGTTCATAAGAAGCATTTAAAACTAGAGTCTGGCCCATGCCAAAAATCAATTTACATGTCATCCTAACTGTATATTCCAGTCTGCGCATATTTGTGCGAAATATTTAATGAGAATTAGCTCAAAAAATAAAGATATTAATTTTGATAATTATCATGTTATTGAGGGGGATCTAGATCCAACACAAAGAGCTTGGATAGAGGTTAATGGAATTGCAATAGAGAAAAACGTGAGGCAATTACGATCTAGATTAAAAAAAAATTGTCAATTGATGGCAGTTGTTAAAGCTGATGGATATGGACATGATGCAAGAGTTGTATCAGAATATGCAATCAAAGGAGGCGCTTCGCAATTAGGTGTAGCAACTTTGAATGAAGGAATAAAACTTCGTTCTTTTGGAATCAATGCACCAATTCTTGTTCTTGGGAATCTGTATACAAAGAAGGATTTATTGATATGTTTTAAAAAGAATCTAATGCCTACTATAAGTAGTATTAGTGAATGTTTGATTTGTAATGATATTGGAAAGAATCATAGTTCCAAATTTGCGTTGCATCTCAAGGTTGATACTGGGATGTCAAGACTAGGATTAGAACCTGATAAATTTATAAAGAGTTTTAATAAAATTAAAGCTTTTGAAAATATCTGTATAAAAGGAATATATAGTCATCTTGCATCGGCAGATGAAAGTAATGCTTTCGATCCTAAAAGTAATACCCAATTGCAAAGAAAAAAATTTCAGGAATTATTGAAACAAATTAATTTTGATAAAAATAATCAAATAAAGATTCATTTTGCAAATTCTGCAGGCATGCTTTTAGGTGAAGATTTTCATTTTGATATGGTACGTGTTGGTTTGTCTATCTATGGTTATAATCCACTAGCACAGGTAGAGGATAATTTATTTCTTAAACCTGCTTTATATTTGAAGGCAAAAGTAGCTTTTATAAGAACTATCGAGACTGGTGTAGGAGTAAGCTACGGAAGTAAATTTGTCAGTATTCGCAAAACCAAGTTAGCAGTTTTAAGTATTGGTTATGCAGATGGCATTCTAAGAAATCTCTCGGGCAAGATAAATGTTATTCATAATAAAAAACTTTATCCACAAATTGGATCTATAACAATGGACCAAATGATGGTAGACATCACAGATTCAAATGACATAAAAATAGGTAGTACGATGTTATTACTAGGATCTGATGGAGATAAAACAATTTCTCCCATTGATTGGGCAAATAAATCTAAGACTATTCCTTGGGAAATCCTTTGCTCTTTTAAAAATAGATTGCCGAGAGTTCAAGTTAATTAGACATTTCGATTAAATAAAAAATTTTGAATCTTTGCAAAAAGATTGATAATGTATAAGAGTTGGAGAGGTGGCTGAGTGGTTGAAAGCGGCTCCCTGCTAAGGAGTTACAGGAGGTAACTTTTGTCGAGGGTTCGAATCCCTCCCTCTCCGTTTTTAATGCGGTTCAGGAAGATTCATATAGTTCCAGAAGCAAGTGATACTAATAAGTTACCTAAAAAAGTAAGATCAGAGATATCCACAGAGTATCACGGAATTCTATGTTTTTTTTGGGTAGGAAATAGGGTAAAAAATTGCATCAGGAAGGTCGAATAAATAATTATGGTTTACTATTATTTTCTAAAAACCAGAGGGGTGAGAATTATCTTCTTGCTCTTTATTCTTTGGAACTGATATACATATTATGGAATGAGATAATGCACCTCTTTTTTAGAGAAATTAGATCCCTGCACAATGGATCTTTTTTAATGGTTAATCAATCATTAAAACTATCTATTAATTCTTTAGTTGTATAAATACCAACGAATGGAGCTGTAACTTCTCTAATCACGCCTGTAGTTTTTCCTAAAATACTATTTTTAACAGATATCAAATCATCTTTCTTTAAATAAGGATTTCTTTTAGAGCCTCTTTTAGCACTTGCTGAATATGATATGTTTTTCTTTATTACTGTCCCATCTTTCGCATACCTTATTAAAACAATCTTCCCAGAGAGAGGTTTAATTGGTCCAGATAAATCAATTGCATCTGATAGTGCAGATTCAAGTGGAAGTTTCACAACTCCAGGCTGTTCCACCCTACCAAAAAGATTTACTGAGATAAATTTTGGAGAAATCCCAGATAAAATAGATTTCGGGATTTGATTTGGATTAGTTTTACTTAGTTTTGGAAAGAATAAAGTATCGCCATCAAATATACGTATATCGTTAGTAGGATCTGATTCGTATATATAAGCATTAAAATCAACAATTGCTCTTTTTTTGCCTCCACCTTTTCCAAGAGGTATATCTCTTATAATTTCAATTTTAGATAAATCAGTTGTAGAAGTTATACCACCAGCTCTTCTAATAACATCAGCAATGGTAGTAAGAGATTCATTTGATCTTTTGACGACTAGATCTTGTGAAGATTGATTATTTGATTGTAAATTTTGTCCTATCTCTGATTGCTCATTATTATTTTCAATTAATGTATCAAGCTCAGAATTATCGACTTTATCTAACGTTAAAAATGAACCTGAGGAATAAGCAGGAAATTTATAAAAACCTGGATTTCTTAACTCACCTTTTACTAATACTCTAATACTTTTAAATCTTGCAAACCTTATTTTTATTTCTGGATCAAAAAGAAATTCTGCGTATCTTTTTTCCAATAAAGTTTTTAATTCAGACTTTGTTAATCCCCTTACAAACGTTTCGTCTAACCTTGGTAATAATAATTCTCCTTCTCTATTTACTGTAAAAACTCCATTTAGTTCACCAGCAGAAAATTCTAGATAAATTGAGTCTCCAGTATCAATAATGTAATCCTCTAACTCATTTCTTGATTCTAAATATTCAATGTCTATTTGATTATTTTTTTTATTAGGAAAATTAGTATCTGCTTTAGATATATCAAATATAAAAATAGATATTAAACAATTAAAAATAAAAAGCAATTTAAAATTACTTTTAAATGAAAGTAATCCAAAAAATTTTTCAGGAATATTTTTTTGAACTCTCAAGAACAGGAAATCAACTAGTTTTTAGTTTACTATAAAGATGTTTTTTATGGTCAGTCAGGAGTTGACCAATAGATTTAAACTTCTAATCCGTTTGCGACTAATAAATGGCACCACTTATTCAGAAATATTCTTCTTTCTTCAAGCATCAGAGACTTATCGTCTGATTGATCCACTTTGTTATCGGGTAAATGTCCCATTTATTTTTTAATAACTTCTTTAGGTGTTTTTAATAGATCAATTCCATTAGTTAAAGGAAGACTTCTCCAAACATGAGAAACTAATTTTCCATGATATCCAAGAGTTCTAAGGAAGTTGTTAGGTGCTGAAGGATCTAAATGTGGGAATCTACTTTCTCTTATAGGTGTGAAGATATATTTTTCGCCTTGATTATTTGATTAATTATTTAAGGTTGTTAAAATTAAACATTATAATTTAAAGTAATTATTTTGAATTGGGAAAAAATCTAATGGATAATTATATTTTGGGTTTGTCTTGTTATTACCATGATAGTGCTGCTGCTTTGATAAAAAATGGAGAGATAATTGCTGCAGCGCAAGAAGAACGATTTTCCAGGAAAAAGCACGATTCACGCTTCCCTAAGAATGCAGTCTTATACTGTGTAAAATCTCAGGGAATTAATCTATCAGATGTCAAAAATATAATTTATTATGAAAAACCTTTTCTGACATTTGAACGTCTTCTAGAAACTTATCTAGGTACTGCGCCAAGAGGTTGCAGATCCTTCGTTGCAGCGATGCAAGTTTGGTTGAAAGAAAAACTCTTTTTAAAGAAAGAACTTAAAAATAATCTCAAAGCAGTTCAAGAGTCCCTCGGATTTGATTCCTCGATTATTCCCAACCTGCTTTTTTCAGAGCATCATCTTTCCCACGCAGCTGCTGCTTTCTATCCAAGTCATTTTGATGAGGCGGTTGTCTTATGTATGGACGGAGTAGGTGAGTGGGCAACAACCTCTGCTTGGGTTGGTAAGGGTAAGAATATTGATCCTCTTTGGCAAATCAGTTTTCCTCACTCTCTAGGTCTTCTTTATTCAGCATTTACCTACTACTGTGGATTCAAGGTCAATTCCGGTGAATATAAACTAATGGGTCTTGCTCCCTATGGACAGCCCAGATACGTTGACAAGATCAAAGATAATTTAATTGATATTAAAGAGGACGGGACATTCCGTCTCGACATTAGTTACTTCAAATATCATCGTGGATTTCGCATGACAGGACGGAAGTTCCACAAACTATTTGGTAGACCACCACGTCAGGGAGAAAAGGAACTCACACAGTTCCATATGGACTTGGCGGCATCGATTCAGGTCGTCACTGAAGAGATCGTCCTCAAACTAGCAAAGTCACTGAGAGAAGAGACAGGCATAAAGAATCTCTGTCTTGCTGGTGGTGTCGCTCTTAACTGCGTTGCTAATGGGAAATTGCTGCAAGAGAAGATTTTTGATGATATTTGGATTCAACCTGCTAGTGGTGACGCTGGATCAGCACTAGGCGCTGCATTTGTGGGATGGCATCAACACCAAGAACAGGAGAGATTCGTAAATGCGAACGACTCCATGAAAGGAACCTATTTGGGTCCTGAGTTCAGCAACGATGAGATTACCAATTATCTTGAACAGATTAAAGCGCCATTCCACAATTATAGTGATCCTGAGTTGTTTCAGCGTCTAGCAGAGGAACTTGATAAAGGTCATGTGATTGGTTGGTTCAATGGTCCTATGGAGTTTGGTCCTAGAGCACTCGGTGGGCGCTCCATCCTTGGGGACCCACGCAATCAGAAAATGCAGAGCGTGATGAATCTCAAAATCAAGTACAGGGAAAGTTTCCGTCCCTTTGCCCCATCAGTTTTGGAAGAAGATGTCAGCAATCAGTTTGAGATGAATACTAAGAGTCCTTATATGCTTCTGGTTGCTCCAGTCAAGAAAGAACTTTGTAAGAAGATGACTGAAGAAGAAGACAAACTTTTTGGCATCGAAAAACTCAATATTCCACGATCTTCATTACCTGCAATCACCCATGTTGACTACTCAGCAAGGGTTCAAACAGTAAGCAAAACCACAAACTCCCGTTACTACAACTTGATCAGCGCCTTCAAGCGACAGACTGGTTGTCCTACTATCGTTAACACTTCATTCAATGTTCGGGGTGAACCTATCGTTTGTACACCTCAGGATGCTTACAGGTGCTTTATGAGGACAGAGATGGATGTCCTAGTTCTTCAAAACCAGATTCTTTTCAAAAGTGAGCAACCCAAAGTACAGAAGGATGAAACCTGGATGCAGGAGTTTGAACTAGATTGATCATGAAAGAAACTATCACTAAAAAACAACTTCGAGATTTCGGTCTGCTTATCGGATTTGGATTCCCCATCCTGATTGGTTGGTTACTTCCTTCAATTTTTGGGCACGAATTCAGAACATGGACTCTTTGGATAGGATTTCCAGGATTGATTCTTGGACTAACCGCACCAAGACTACTGCACTACCCATATAAGAGTTGGATGGCATTAGGACACGCCCTTGGATGGATTAATAGTCATATTATCCTGGGCCTGGTCTTTATTTTTGTATTGCAACCTATTGCGTATATCATGCGCCTCATAGGTTATGATCCATTAAGAACTAAACGAAAAAAAGAGAAGACCTACAGAGAAAACCGCAAAGACTATAAAATTGACCTGAACCGCATTTTTTGAACCATGGAAGCATTTTGTGATCTAGTTAAAGATATTTGGGACTTTATGAAAGTTCGTAAAAAGTATTGGTTAGCGCCCTTGATTATTACGATTGTTCTTATGGGAGCTCTTATAGTTTTTACTCAGGGTTCTGTGGTCGCGCCATTTATTTATTCTATTTTTTAGTTCTTTGAGGACAATATTAAGGATTTTACTTTTTAATATTGCTATTTTTACAGGGATAATTGTATCCATAGAATTGTCTCTTAATATTGCAAAATATATTAAGGATAAGGTTAAGGATTCCAAATCAGTTGCTTCAAATACAATCCAAACTGGCAAAACTATCCCAACTGAATTGGATCAAGTATTTCACCCTGGGGTAGGAACTTCTCATCAGTTAAGTGGGTTCAAAAAAAATGTCAACACATCTGAACTAAGTTTTGATAATATTTCTGCAACTGAAGTATTTCAAAAGGACAATGAATTTTCTTCGGAATTTAGAGTCCTCATTTTAGGTGGTTCAACAACAGACCCATTACAAGGTACGGAATTTTCTGGGTTCCGTGGGACTTGGGTTCATCATCTTTTTGATAGTATTTCATTAAACAATTCCTCAAGATATGTAGTTGATAATGCAGGGAATGGTGGATCAACATCTTCTAACGAACTTTTGCGATTAATAACAAAGTTTCATAGCAACGAATATGATCTAGTAATTTCATACAATGGCATTAATGAAATATATTTTTTTAGAAATCCTTACTTAAGAAATAAAGAGAACATTCTTGCTTCCAATATGGTCCTAGAAGGAATGTATAATTTTGGCGTTATAAAAGCAATTGGAGGTAAAACTTTTACAATTCCTTTCCCTTCAAACCTTCATTTGTCTAGGACATACTTACATTTGATGAAGATCAAATCAACGCTTTTAAGCAAAGCAAGTCAAAATAATTCTAATTCCACAAATAAAGAAATAGTTAAATATGACCTATCAAAGGAAGAGAAAGAAATTCTTGCCTATAGTGCGGGCATTTGGAAAAAAAATATTGAATTCATGCATTCTGCATCCTTAGCAATGAAGTCTAAATATCTTGCAATTCTTCAACCAACACTTGGATTGAACAATGATTACTGCAAAATCATAAATCAAAATTGTTTGCTGTCAGATCGCAGCAAGTACATTGCACGAATAAGATACCTTTATTCAATACTTCGTGAAAGCTGCAGCGCAAAAAATTATTGTTTTGATATTTCAGATGATTATGCTTTAACAATGGATGATTCTTTATATACCGATGTTAGACATCCCAATAGTGAAGGTAACAAAAGAGTCGCAGACAAAATTCGAAAGCGTGTGATCCAAATATTGAGTATGTAGTGTTAATTTATGATTATGTGATGGCATTATTAATTTATTCTATCTTTTAATTTGATGAGTAAGAGCATAAGGAACCTTGTCTTAAATTCAATACTCGTTGTATTTAGTACTTTATTGGGACTATCAATCATAAACCAGTTCTTGCTTTATCTCTCAAACAACAATAATCAAAGGAAAGATTTTCCGCGCCAATCACTTAAATATCTTGATCCCATAGCGCGCTGGACTTACCCTGATTATGAAAACTCGGATACGAATTCAAATAATCTGTTCATTGTTGGGGATAGTTATGCAGAGGGTGCAGGTGATGCCTTTTTAAATAATCAATATAACTACTCCATTGGACATTTTCTGGATGGAAATTGGAGAAAAAATACAAATATCTATCTTGTTGCAAATAGTGGTTCCAATATACCGACGCAGTTGTATTTGCTAGAAAAACATCTTAAGGGAGATTTACAAAATCTCACTGGTATTCCCATAAAGTCTAGTATTTTTAACGTTATCTTGTATTTTTATGAGGGAAATGATCTTGAAGATACATTGCTTAGCAAAAAAATGCCATTTACGTCTTTTAAGGACACATTAAGATTATATCTGCCAATTAAATATGCACGACGAACCGCGAGTCATGTGGCAAAGATCAAATTCTTTTCAATATTCAAAAGGCAATCATCGCTAAGTTCAAAAAACATTTTCCGCAACAACATATGTATTGGTTATACCTGCCGCAGCTTACCCCCTCTGCAAACTGCTTCTGCAGGACTCTCAGAGGAAAAAATTATTAATGAAATCAATTACCTTAAAAACTCTGTCAAAAAATTCTCCTTAAGGTATCCAAAGGCCAAGATGTGCTTAGTGTACATTCCATCTCCAGCTACTATCTATTCTCCGAGAGAAGATTTCTATTATCAGAAATATCTACCAAATAAATCTCTTAAGACAGACTCAAAATCAAACAATAAAAAATCATTGCTAATAAGAAGATTACTTAGGGATCGCTTTGACTTCGAATTGATGACATTTGTTGACCCCACTAAAACACTTAAAAAACAAGCATTTAAAAGGTTTATTCATGGAAAACTTGATCCCAAGCATTTCAATGAGCATGGATATAAACT
This sequence comes from Prochlorococcus sp. AG-409-A22, assembly GCA_003216135.1. GTDB lineage: Bacteria > Cyanobacteriota > Cyanobacteriia > PCC-6307 > Cyanobiaceae > Prochlorococcus_A. The sequence continues at coordinate 29,531 of QCJI01000001.1, forward strand.
TATGGCAGATGCTACATCTAAAGGATGCTCCTTAATGTAGAAAACCAACACTTTAATCGTTTAGAAAAGTTGTTTTATCATCTAGATTAATAATTAAGTGATTTAAATATTTACTCTTAAAAATATTTTAATTCTAGTGGGTAAATTGGTGGGTAATTCAACTTCATATATTGTTAGGGTAGTTTGCATTAGTTCATCTGGGTTCTCTAGACTTCTCTTACTAGTGAATCCCTCTCTTTGATTAATTGCTAGAAAATAAATAACATAATTCTGAATTAGTAATAAAGCTCAACAAAAAAATGTTTTAAGTTGCAAGGCATAAAACATTTTTTAACCATCCATTATTAGTCAAGCAGAAGACGATTCATCATCATATTTCCCTGAAATATTTATTCCAAGGGTTGATAACTGTCAAATAAATCAGCAAAAATGTTTTTAAGATCATTTATTGAATCCAGAATGAAATCTGCACCTGCATTTCTTAGATTTGATTCATATGAATTACGATCTTTAAAACGAGACTCTAAATGAAGATGAGGAGGAGCTACTCCTATACTGATGAACTTTTGAGTTGGAATTTGTTCTCTAGCATTAATAACTGTCTTGACATCTGCAATTGTGTCACCTACATATGCGATTGGAATATTTGATGGACCAAGTTTATCTCCAAGAAGCTTTTTCGATAATAGAATCAAACCTTTAGGATCTGGCTTGTCAGGGGCATCCCCCATTGCTATTAAAGGAGGAGCTTTTAATTTTAGTCTTTTTTCTAAAACAAATTTGGCAGATTCAAATTCTGCACCACTTACAAAGCCCCACCTTATTCCTTTATTGTCCAATATATTAAAGAATTCTTTATCAACTAATAATTCTTCATTATTAATGAATCCTGACCATTCTAAACTATCTTTATTATTAATTTCGCCAAAGTAAAAACCTTCGAAAGACTTAACTATATCTTCTCTATGAGGTATCTGAAGATTTAAATTTTTGCTTTTAATATGCCTTTTGATAAGTTCCAAACTTAAATCCCAATCGTTGTTCCATATCCCTTCATTTTTTGCGTTATCTATATCTATATAGCTAGGCTCCCATCCTGAAAATTTGTAAACTGTTTTTCTCAGTGAAAGTCTGTAACTATTTTCTACGCTACGTATTACACCGTCTATATCAAATAAAATTAAACCGATATTTTTCAATGAATTTTTCTTTAATCCTTTTAAAAGGTTAGTATTCCATTACAAAAAAAGCAAAGAAAAAATTATTCTTGGGTATTCAGGGATTTTTGATTGTGATTTTTATAGATATCCTCTTGGAGTGAGAAATATTTCATCTATCAAAGTTGTTTTAGAATTACCAATAATAATTATTGATAACATATCAACCTCTTGGAAAGGGATACTATTTAAAGTAAAAAACTTCTTAGATTGATTTTCTCGTCCTACTTGCCTCGCTATTAAAACTGGAGTATTGTCAGATCTAAATTTTAAACACAATTCTATTGCACTTTTTAATTGCCAATTTCTTGCAATTGATTGAGGATTAAAAATGGCTATCACGAAATCTCCCAAAAGAGCTCCTTGAATTCTTTGTTTAATTAATTCCCAAGGTGTTAACTTATCACTCAGACTTATTGAACAAAAATCATTCATCAATGGAGCGCCCCCAAGCGCGGCGGCTAATTGAACACTACTTATGCCTGGATGAATTTCATAATAAGGTCGATATTCTTTTTTAATTTTTTGGATCAATTCTAAAGTGAGACCTGCCATGCCATAAAATCCAGATTCTCCAGAAGAAATTAAAGCTACTTTTATTCCTTCTTCAGCAAGTTGTATTGCTTTTTCACATCTTTGCTTTTCCTCAGTAAGATTACTCTCTATTAGAATCTGATCTACCCTTTTTAAGGGTTTAATTAAATCTAAATACATTTTGTATCCAATCCAAACTGAACATTTTGATAAAGCTTTTCTGGCATTATTTGTTAGGAACGAAATATCTCCAGGTCCACTTCCTACAACATGAATTTCTCCATTGGATGGATAGTATTGATTTTTAGATTCTGCTATTGCAAAAGTTACTGCACCATTCTCATTGCTTGAAAAGTTTGTATTTTTAAAAATTCTTTTTTCCTTTAATAACTTCGAATTGTCTCCTGCAGCAAGTAAGCATGCTGCTTCAGCTACTGAGGGTGTTCCTATTTCATTTAAAACTATATTTGACGGATTTGGGACATTAATTTTAGATAGATTTTTTATAGAGAAAAACTTGATAGGCAAGTTATTATCTTGAGCGATTTCTATTATTCCTTTTTCATCTTTTTTTAAATCAATGGTTGCAAATCCAGCAATTGATAGTTTTGATAAGTTATTAGATTCTAAAAAAGTATTTAAAGATTTTTCTATTAATTCTTTACTAGTATTTCTTTCGCAACCAATTCCAATCCATAAAGTAGGAGGGTGCCAAGAGTTTGCATGATTATTAAAGATACTCACATGAAATGTTGAGTTAAGTTTTTCAGTCTCATCTTGTGATAGTTGAGTAATAATCCCGTCTAATGCTGAATTTTTCCATAAATTATTGCCTGATAATTGCTTACAAAAAATTTTTTTATTCTTTGCTTGTCTTATTACTAACTTTGACCAATCGTTTTTTTTACCAGATCTTTTCCACCCCCATTGATGCCCAAATGAATCAAGATTTATGTAGTTTTGATCATTTGAATTACTTGTCTCGATTACTTCGCCACCAAATAAACTAGAAATCTGAAATGCAATATTTTGAGCATTTGATTGATGTGATCCGATAAGAGGTACGATTCTAGAACCTTGTTTATCCATGACAATTACCCCAGGATCTTTATCTTTTGTAGTTAAAAAAGGATTTATTAATCTAATTGAGGCACCAATTGAACCTATAAAAATTATTAAATCTAATTTTTCCCATTTATCTTGTAGGAGAATTGTAGGTTTCTTAAGTGGAATTTCAGCATTACCTCTTGTTCTCTTATTTGAGCTAGCAATATAAATTTCATTAATAAATTCGGTTTTCTTTAGCCTTTTTAAGATTTCTTTGGACGTATCAGATAAACCTATAGCAATTCCTTTCAAATTTAAAATCTTTTATTATGTTGAAATTATATACTCTCGCTGTATTCAATAAATTTTATAGATTAAATATAAAAAAAATCTTAAGAAGTTATTCCATCCTTTGGGTAATTATGCTTAGAAGGTAGTTGTATTTGAGAACTTTACAAATTATTCATATAGTAACAATCATTAGAACATTTGTTACGTTAATGCATAACCAAAGAATCTTTGGCTTATTATTTTTGAAACGAATATCTAAAGTTTTGATTGTTTCGTTTTCTTGAGAATTATCATTAAAGATAAGTTCAAGATTCAATCAATCTTCTTTAGGGTCAATTATTTTCGAGGTGCTAGATGACCATCAGCCCACCAGAAAGTGGAGAAAACAGCAACAAGGTTTTGCAAGAGCCAGTACAGGCCGATGCAAGACCTATTGATTTTGCAAAATTTGATAAACCAGGTTTCTGGTCAACCAAATTATCAAAAGGACCAAAAACAACTACTTGGATTTGGAATTTACATGCTGATGCACACGATTTCGATGTGCATACAGGAGACACTGAAGAAGCAACTAGAAAAATCTTCTCAGCTCACTTTGGACATCTTGCAATCATTTTTATATGGATGAGTGCAGCATTCTTCCATGGAGCCAGATTTTCTAATTATTCAGGTTGGTTAGCAGATCCTACCAATGTCAAACCAGGAGCTCAACAAGTTTGGGCAGTCGTTGGCCAAGAGATGCTAAACGGTAATCTTGGTGCAGATTACAACGGTATACAAATAAGCTCTGGAATTTTCCATATGTGGAGAGCTTGGGGTATTACTAACGAAACTGAGTTAATGGCTCTAGCTATTGGAGCAGTAATAATGGCTGCTCTTATGCTTCATGGAGGAATCTACCATTATCATAAGGCCGCTCCAAAGTTGGATTGGTTCCAAAATGTTGAATCTATGCTTAATCACCATCAAGCAGGTTTGATTGGGCTTGGATCAATAGCTTGGGCAGGACATTGTATTCATATCGGTGCGCCAACTGCTGCACTTCTTGATGCAATAGATGCAGGCTCACCTTTAGTGATAAATGGTCAAAAGATAGCAACTATTGCTGATATGCCTATGCCGCATCAATTATGCGATCCTCAGATAATCTCACAGATTTTCCCTGGACTTGCTAGCGGAGTAGGTAATTTCTTTAGTCTAAATTGGTTTGCTTTTTCAGACTTTTTAACATTTAACGGTGGTGTTAATCCTGTCACAGGAAGTTTATGGATGACTGATGTTTCTCATCATCATTTAGCTTTCGGAGTAATTGCAATAATTGGTGGCCATTTATATAGAACTAACTATGGTATTGGTTCCAGTATGAAAGAGATATTAGATAGTGCTCAAGGAGATCCAATTTTATTCCCTGCGCCAAAAGGTCATCAAGGTCTGTATGAGTTTATGGCTGAAAGTAGACACGCACAGCTATCTGTTAACCTTGCATGTCTAGGTTCTCTTAGCATCTTGATTGCTCATCATATGTATGCTCTGCCTCCATATCCATATTTAGCGACAGATTATATGACTGTCCTTGGTTTATTTACACATCATATGTGGATAGGAGCTCTATTTATTGTTGGAGCTGGAGCACATGCTGGCATAGCGATGGTAAGAGATTATGATCCTGCTAAGCATATAGATAATGTTTTAGATAGGATTTTAAAGGCTAGGGATGCATTAATAAGTCATCTTAATTGGGTTTGTATGTGGTTAGGTTTCCATAGTTTTGGACTTTATATTCACAACGATACGATGAGAGCTTTAGGTAGACCTCAGGATATGTTTAGTGATACTGCAATCCAATTACAGCCAATTTTTGCTCAATGGATTCAAAGTATTCAGGCTTCTGCTGTAGGAACCTCAATTTTAGCTGGTACTCCAGAGGGATTACCTCATAAAGTTTTAAGTGAAGTTTTTAACGGTAATGTAATTGAAGTAGGTGGGAAAGTCGCAATAGCTCCAATTCAACTTGGAACTGCTGATTTGATGATCCATCACATTCATGCTTTCCAAATACATGTAACTTTATTGATTCTTCTTAAAGGTGTACTTTATGCAAGAAGTTCAAGGCTAATCCCTGATAAAGCTTCTCTTGGATTTAGATTCCCTTGTGATGGTCCAGGAAGAGGAGGTACTTGTCAGGTTTCATCTTGGGACCATGTATTCTTGGCTCTTTTCTGGATGTATAACTGTATATCAATTGTTATCTTCCACTTCTCTTGGAAAATGCAAAGTGATGTTTGGGGACTTACAGGAGGCAACTTCTCTCAAAGTGCTATCACAATTAATGGCTGGTTAAGAGACTTCCTATGGGCTCAATCATCTCAGGTACTAACAAGTTACGGTGAAGCTATTAGTATGTATGGATTGATGTTCTTAGCAGCTCACTTCGTATGGGCATTTAGTTTGATGTTCCTATTCAGTGGAAGAGGTTATTGGCAAGAATTATTTGAATCAATACTATGGGCACATAACAAGCTTAAAGTTGCTCCAACTATTCAGCCTAGAGCTCTATCAATTACTCAAGGTAGAGCAGTCGGTGTAGCGCACTTCCTACTAGGAGGTATAGCAACTACTTGGGCTTTCTTCCATGCACGTCTGTTTGGCCTTGGCTAAATAACCTGAACTTCACCTTTTTAATTCAATGGCAACTAAATTTCCATCATTTAACCAGGGTCTAGCTCAGGACCCAACAACCCGCCGAATATGGTACGGAATAGCTACTGCTCATGACTTTGAAAGTCATGATGGGATGACCGAAGAGAAACTTTATCAGAAGATATTCTCAACTCATTTTGGACATCTAGCAATTATTGCTCTATGGGTAGCTGGTAATCTGTTCCATATTGCTTGGCAGGGTAATTTTGAGCAATTTGTTCTTGATCCAACTCATGTTCGTCCTATAGCTCATGCTATTTGGGACCCTCATTTTGGAACAGGCATAACAGAAGCAATGACACAGGCTGGAGCTAATGGTCCAGTAAATATTGCTTATTCAGGCTTGTACCATTGGTGGTACACAATTGGAATGAGAACTAACGAACAACTTTTTCAAGCTTCAATCTTTATGAGTATTTTAGCTTGTTGGGTTTTATTCGCTGGTTGGTTACATTTACAGCCTAAATTCAGACCTACACTGGCTTGGTTTAAAAATGCTGAAGCACAATTAAACCATCATTTATCTGTTCTTTTTGGTTTCAGTAGTATTGCTTGGACTGGTCACTTAGTTCACGTTGCAATTCCTGAGTCTAGAGGTCAGCATGTTGGCTGGGAAAACTGGTTAACAGTTCTTCCTCATCCTGCAGGATTAGCTCCCTTTTTCACTTTAAATTGGGGTGCTTATGCTCAAAACCCAGATTCATTAGATGCTGTATTTGGAACAACTCAAGGAGCAGGAACAGCTATATTTACTTTTTTAGGAGGCCTTCATCCTCAAAGTGAATCTCTATGGTTAACTGATATTGCACATCATCATATTGCTATCGGTGTGATACTAATTATTGGTGGCCACATGTATAGGAATACATTTGGTATAGGTCATACTTTAAAAGAAATAACTGAAGCTCATAACACAAGGCATCCTAATGATCCACATAAAGGTTTCTTTGGGATTAGTCATGATGGAATTACTGATACTATTAATAACTCCTTACACTTTCAATTAGGTTTGGCATTGGCTTCTCTTGGGGCTGTTACATCTCTAGTTGCTCAACATATGGGAGCTCTTCCTTCATACGCCTTTATTGCTAGAGATTACACTACTCAGTCAGCTCTATATACTCACCATCAATACATAGCTATGTTTTTAATGGTAGGAGCTTTTGCTCACGGAGCTATTTTCTTTGTACGTGACTATGATCCAGAATTAAATAAGGATAATGTTTTAGCTAGAGTTTTAGGAACTAAAGAAGCATTAATAAGTCACTTAAGTTGGGTGACAATGTTATTAGGATTCCATACTTTAGGTTTATATGTTCATAACGACGTTGTTGTAGCTTTTGGAAATCCAGAAAAACAAATTCTAATTGAACCAGTATTTGCTCAGTTTGTACAAGCAGCCCAAGGGAAAATGATGTATGGCTTTAATGCTTTATTATCTGATCCTGCAAGTTCAGCTACTATTGCAGCAAATTCTATGCCAGGCAATCACTACTGGATGGATTTAATTAATAGACAAGACGCTTTAAGTTCTTTCTTACCTATTGGACCGGCTGATTTCTTAGTTCATCATGCTATTGCACTTGGACTTCACACAACAGCTCTAATACTTATTAAAGGAGCATTAGATGCCAGAGGTACAAAATTAATTCCTGATAAAAAGGATTTAGGTTATGCCTTCCCTTGCGATGGTCCAGGTAGAGGAGGAACTTGTGATAGTTCTTCATGGGATGCTATGTACTTAGCAATGTTTTGGGCTTTAAATCTTATGGCATGGGTAACTTTCTATTGGCACTGGAAGCACCTAGCAATTTGGCAAGGTAATGTAGCTCAATTTAATGAGTCTGGAACATATTTGATGGGTTGGTTCAGAGATTATCTTTGGTTGAATTCATCACAGTTAATCAATGGATATAATCCATTTGGAGTTAACTCCTTATCACCATGGGCTTGGATGTTCCTATTTGGCCATTTAGTATGGGCTACTGGCTTCATGTTCTTAATCTCATGGCGTGGTTATTGGCAAGAATTAATTGAAACATTAGTTTGGGCTCATCAGCGCACACCAATAGCTAACCTTGTTGGATGGAGAGATAAGCCTGTTGCTCTTTCCATTGTTCAAGCAAGACTAGTCGGAATAACTCATTTCACAGTTGGAAATATCCTTACATTTGGTGCATTTGTTATTGCATCTACCTCAGGTAAGTTTGGATAAATTCTGATTAAATAATTTAAATCACCACTTCTGTGGTGATTTTTTTTTGTTTAATTTTTATTGTTCTAAATTAAGTTAAAATTATTTAATTATCCTACTAAAAATATATGGAAGATATAAACCAGTTTATTTCTATAATTATTCCTGTTTTTAATGAAAGCGAGAGTATTGCTTATCTCTTAGAAGAAGTTAAGAGTGTTATGGAAGTAAATGAATTAAATTATGAGTTAATTGTAGTAAATGATGGTTCGCAAGATAATACTGATGCAGTATTAGTTGAACTTACTAAAAACATTAAAGAATTATTAGTCATTTCTCTTCGTAAAAATTATGGTCAAACTGCTGCAATGGCAGCTGGGTTTGATATTTCTAGAGGCGACATTGTTATTACTTTGGATGGTGATTTGCAAAATGACCCAAATGATATTCCGAAATTAATTTCCGAAATTAATACAGGTTACGATTTGATATGTGGATGGAGGTTTGATAGAAAAGATAAATTAATTAATAGAAGGATTCCATCAAAAATAGCAAATAAGTTAATTGCTAAAGTAACAGGTTTAAAGTTGCATGATTATGGATGCTCATTAAAAGCTTTTACAAAAGAGATAATTGATGACGTTAAGTTATATGGAGAACTTCATAGGTTTTTGCCAATTTTAGCAAGTATAGAAGGAGCACGAATTAAAGAAGTTAAGGTTAATCATCGAAGTCGAAAATATGGATCTAGTAAATATGGAATCGATAGAACTTTTAGAGTTTTAATGGATCTGCTAACTGTTTGGTTTATGACAAGATTTCTTACAAGACCCATGTATGGATTTGGCTTTGTTGGAATAATCAGTATTCTAATAAGTCTTTTAATGTCTTCTTATCTGTTAATAGAAAAAATATTGGGTCAGGATATTGGAAATCGTCCAATGTTAATGTTTGCATTAATATTAGGAGTCGCTGGAGTGCAATTATTTAGTTTTGGCTTATTAAGCGAACTTCTAATTAGGACCTATCATGAAAGTCAAAAAAGACCTATTTACAGAGTGAGAACAATTCAAGGCGCTATTAATAATGATAATTTGACTTAAATTTTCTAATTAATTTAGCTGATCTTTCAACTATTTCTAGAGATGGATCTTTTAATCCTCTTCTAAGAATAGGCAATGTTGATTTGTCTCCTAATTCCTCAGCAATTTTTAAGGCTTTAATTTTACCTTCTTCATTACTTTCAAACAGTTTAAACATTCTATTTCTTAGGGATTTTTTGTGAAATTCTGAGTATATATTTTCTTCGCTTTGATAAGATATTATATTCTTTTTCGATTTATATCTATTATTATTTTCTTGTTTATTTAAGAATTTTTTAGAAGATATATTTTTTATATTTACTGCATTTTTAAATTTATTTCTTTTAAAAATTAATAGAAAAAATACTATAAAAATAATTAGTATTATTGCAAAAAAATTTAGCATGTAAAAAGTTAATAATTTTTATATCATCCAGTAATAAAAGTAACACTATTTCTCAGATAAATACTAAAGTGTTTAAAGATGTTAAATCAACTATGTCATCTGAATTTTCAAATCTTCTGCCTTCGGTCTTTGTCCCAATGATTGGCTTGGTAGCTCCTGCTGTATTTATTGTATTAATAGGCAGATTCATAACAGCTACTGAATAAAAATCTATTATCACATTATCTTTTTTTACAATGAGCGATTCACAAACAACAAGTAAAGAATTATTAGGCGCAACGCCTAGATTCCCTGAAAAGTATATTGACCAAAGTGTTCAACCAACAGATATTAACATTGCAGATCAGTGGGCAGTAACAACAGTAGCTGATCCATGCGTTGGAAATTTAGCAACCCCCGTTAACAGCGGTTATTTTACTAAAGCTTTTATAAATAATTTACCTTTTTATAGAGAAGGAATCTCTCCTAATTTTAGAGGTCTAGAGACTGGAGCAGCTTTTGGTTATCTCTTGTATGGTCCATTTACAATGACTGGTCCTTTAAGAAATTCTGATGCTGCATTGACAGTAGGACTACTCGCGGCCGTTGGCGCTGTTCATATCTTAACAGCACTTTTAGTTCTTTATAATGCTCCAGGTAAAGCACCTAACGTACAACCTGCTGATGCTACAGTTAATAATCCTCCTGCCGATTTATTTACTAGAACAGGATGGGCTGATTTTACTAGTGGATTTTGGCTAGGTGGTTGTGGTGGTGCAGTATTTGCATGGCTTCTTGTAGGAACACTACATTTAAACAACATAATGCAACTAATACAAAATATTTGGACTACTGGCTAACTTTACAATTTAAAGAACGAATCATATTTTTAATATTTTAATTTAATACAAATAATTTCTATCTTATAGTTCTATCCCATCTATAGTTCCTAATTACTCTTCCTGCAGAAATTAGCTTTGATTGATAATGCAATGAGATCTTGTCGTTAGTTTCTTTTATCGTATCTACTCCTATGCCATTTCTTCCGAAATCATTGCCAGAGCTGTGGAAATAAAACCCATCTCCTTTGTAGATTCCAACATGATCACATTTTTCTTGATTTCCAAAGAATAAAATATCCCCTGGTTGTAGAGGCTTTTGATTTTCTTTGAAATTAAAAAGGTGTTTACAAAAACTTTTTAATTGATGAGAGTCTCTAGGTGTGTAAATTTTATGAATAAAAAAAGCTGTTTGAATTAGGCCTGAACAGTCAAAATTTGGACCTAATGTACCTCCCCAGAGATATCTATTGTTTAAGGCAGATTGACCTTCGATCCAATTAAGAATTAAGGGAATTTTTTGCTTTATTAAGAAGCCTTCATTTTCTAAAATCTTATTTCTTGTAATTTCGTATTTCTCAATAATTAATTTTTCTAAATCGATCCAACAAATGTAACCATCTTCATAAAATTGAACTAAAACCCTCGAAAGTTTCTTTGTATTTTGATAGAAATTTGGATGAATTAGTTTAAAAATTCTATTTTTAAATATTTCCGTAACTAGATTATTTTTACTTTCATGTTGATATCCAGAAATGTTAACTTTTAGTTTCCACCAAATCGTGTTTGAAAAATTAGTTTGCTTAAATAGTGAGATAGGGTCTATATAATTCTTCATGCGATGTCTTTTTACTATTTGAGCAAAGAAATGGGATTAGCCTTAAATAATATTTTAAGTAGAGTTTGTTCTAATGATAAAAAATATTTAAATGAAAATATCGCCATAACTTGGATCAACTATAAAAGTGAAAAAAATAATTTATATAAAGGCTATGGATGTGGTATTAATAATAGAAAAAAAATATATCCTGCGAGCATAGTCAAGTTAGTCTATGGCCTTGCTGCTTATGATTGGATTAGACAAGGAAGGTTAATGATATCAGAAGAAATCAATTATGCAGTAAAACGAATGTTATTTAACTCTAGTAATAATGCTACAAGTTTTTTAGTTGATATTCTTACTGGAACTACAAGTGGTCCATGCATTGAAGGTGAAGCTTGGGAAAATTGGAAATATCAAAGGTGTATTATTAATGATTGGTTAAAAGAATTAAATTGGGAAGAATTGCGAGGAATTAATTGCTGTCAAAAGACTTGGGATGATGGTCCATTTGGTCGAGAAAAAGAATTTTATGAATATCAAAATCAAAATAGAAATGTAATGACCACCGACGCCACTGCAAAGATTTTGGAGGAGATCATGATACATATTGATTATCAAAAGAATGATTTGGATTTAAGAAGTTTTTTAAAAAGGAATTTAAATAAATCTGACTTGAAAGAGGATCCACTTAATCAAGTAGAGGGCTTTTTAGGAGAAGGTTTACCAGAACGTACAAAATTATGGAGTAAAGCAGGCTTAATGTCAGAAGTAAGACATGATGCTGCATGGTGGATTAATAGTAGTTCAGTACAAACTTTATTAGTCGTTTTTGGGAATGGAAAGAAAATTGTTAAAGACGCTTCTTTATTTCCATCTATAGCTAAAGCGGTTTACGAGCATAATAATAAATTTTTGTATTAGAGATTAATTTAATTCATCTAAATATTTCTTATCTAATCCATCTGTATAGGCTTCAAAAGGTAACATCATAATTTCTTCAAATTCTATGTCATTTATAATCCATTCTTTATATTCTGCTAATAAACTTTTTCTATCCTTATCATCTAATTCATAAATACGTAGTGCCTTATCTTTAAGGTTTTCTTTAATTAGGTTTTCAATTTCTTTTTTGTTCATCTTATATTGCTCCTCCGTCTAAAATTATTCTCCTAATTGTTGATAAAGAAATTCCTGTTTGTGTTCTAATTGAACGATATGAAAACCCCTCATTACGCAGTCTTAATACTAGTGATTCTTTTAATGGACTAATCTTTGGCCTCCCTCCAGAATTATTTCCTGATAATTTCCTACGTATGACATTTTCTTTTTTTCTTTCTAATAAATAGTTGTCTTCTAAATTATCTAATTCATATAAAATATTAAAAATTGAAGAATTTATTTTAGAAGAATAATTATCGGCTAAAAAACCAGATATCGTACGCAATGTAATATCATTTTTCATAAGTTTATTTATTGTTATCAAACAGTCTTTCTTGTTTAAAAATGCACGATCTAACTGAGTTACTATTAATTCATCTCCTTTTGATAAACAACTAAGAGCCTTATTCAGTTGTGGCTTTTTTTCTGCTTCTAAGCTGATGAACTCAGAAAAAATCAAATTGCACCCCTCTTTCTTTAAACTTTCTATTTGCTGTTCTAAATAGTTAAATTCGTTTTCAATAGCTCTTGCATACCCTATAGATTTTCCTTTTTTAGTTTGATCAGATAATAAAAGACGTTTTCTTTTAAAATGGAAAGTCAATGTTCTATTATATATATTTTTTACTGTATCAAAAATAATATAAAAAAACAGTTTTTAGTACATCTAAATACTTTTATATAGATATACTAAAGAGTATATTATGATATTAATTTAAATATTCTGATATTTTTGTTAAAAATAACGTTCTATATACTGTTCTGAAAACATAATGACAGAACAGTTGTATGAATGTTTTTGTTTTATAGGATGAAATCTTTATAAAGTTATTCTTTTTGTTGTCAAAGACAACAATTGCCTTTTGTCCTTGATTGCATACAATTTTTTTAGAGAACTATAAATAGTAAATTATTCTTGTTTTGAGTAAGATAAAAATATAAGTAAGTAGAATTAATTAATTTGACTAATAATTCTAATAACTCAGGATTAAAGCCTGATTGGTTAAGAGTAAAAGCTCCTCAGGTTGAAAGAATAGGTAATACTGCAAATCTATTAAAAGATTTAAACCTCAATACTGTATGTCAAGAAGCAAGCTGCCCTAACATAGGTGAATGTTTTGCTAGTGGCACTGCAACCTTTCTTATTATGGGCCCTGGATGTACAAGAGCATGCCCATATTGTGATATTGATTTTGATAGATCGAAGAGAGATTTAGATTACACTGAACCCTATCGTTTGGCTGAGGCAGTATATAGGATGAAGCTTAAACATGTAGTAATTACATCAGTTAATAGAGATGATCTTGAAGACGGTGGTGCTTCTCAATTTTATAAATGTGTTTCAGAAGTTAGAAAGAAATCTCTGGAAACTACTATTGAGCTATTAATTCCAGATTTTTGTGGTAATTGGCATGCGCTTGAGAAAGTTCTGGATTCTAAGCCAGACGTTTTAAACCATAATATTGAAACTGTTTCATCTTTATATAAAAAGGTCAGGCCCCAGGGAGAATATGAAAGAACACTAGAATTACTTAAAAGGACAAGGAATTACTCCCCTCAAGTTTATACAAAGTCAGGTTTTATGCTTGGTTTAGGGGAAAAAGATGAAGAGGTTTTAAACCTTTTAATGGATTTAAAAAGAAATTATGTAGATATAATTACTATTGGACAATATTTATCCCCTGGTCCTAACCATTTACCTGTTCAAAGATTTGTCAGTCCTTCAAAGTTTAATTACTTCAAATTATTTGGCGAAAACGAATTGGGATTTATGCAAGTAGTAAGTTCCCCATTAACTCGCAGTAGTTACCAAGCTGAAGAAATACAAAAACTAATGAAACAGTATCCAAGATAAATGAATTTTTTATTGATTAATATCGATCCATTGATTTAATTTCCAGTTAACTATATCACTTTGAATCATTGGATCATTCTTGATGATTTGAAGTGCTTCTTTAAAAGTTTTCATTTCAATAATTAGTAGTCCTCCTGCTCCCGGGATTTGGAACTCATCAACTAAAAAACCACTTTTAATATTTATTCCTTTTTGTTTTAATTTTTTAATCCAATTAATATGATCGTGAATTACTTTATTTCTTAAATCTTTTTTGATTAAGTATTCTTTTTTTATGATTTCAGTTTTTACAAAGAAAGGCATTTATAAGTTGGTTATGCCAAGCATTTCTTCCTCGCTTGGGGGAACTATTAATTGGAAATTACTCTTAAAATAAGACCAATTTTCAATTATTTCAGCAGCTTTTAAGCTCTTTGTTTTTTCTCGATATTCTTTAATAATTTCTAATAAAATCTCCTCTTGCTTTGGTGAGGTTATTTTATGAACGCTAACTATTTCCTTATTAACTTTATTGCTTAAATCATTTTTTTCATCGAGTATATATGCTATTCCACCGGTCATCCCAGCACCAATATTCCTGCCTATGGAACCTAAAATAACTACTTTGCCACCAGTCATATATTCACAACAATGATCACCTGCTCCCTCTGTTACAGCAGTAGCGCCACTATTTCTTACAGCAAATCGTTCTCCCGATTTACCTAATGCAAATAATGTTCCTCCTGTTGCTCCATAGAGACAGGTGTTTCCTAAAATAACTTGCTCTGAGGATTTCTCATCTATTCTTGGTGGAATTATAGTGAGTATTCCTCCATTCATTCCTTTGCATACATAATCATTGGCTTCTCCGATTAATTTGACATTCATTCCCTTTAATAAAAATGCACCAAAGCTCTGGCCTGCATATCCTTTGAAATTTAAGTTAAGTTCACCATTGAATCCAGTGTTGCCATAAAGAGCTGCGATTTCGCCCGATATTTTCGCACATACACTTCTATCTGTATTTTTGATCGCAATTTCTTTTGTTAATTCTTTGTGATTTTTAATTGAATCTATAAATTTAACATCAGACAAAAACTCGTCTTCTAATACAGATCCATTACTATGAGCATTTTTTGAATGTTTTAGCCATGATCTATCATTCATTGAATATTCATCATTTACTAAAGAAGAAAGATCAATATTAGAAGTTTTTGGGAGACTGATATTTCTTGCAGCAAGAAATTCTTGATTACCAATAAGTTCTTCCAAATTAGAAACACCGATGTTACTCATTATCTCTCTGACTTCTTCAGCAATGTATAAGAAAAAGTTAACAACATTTTCTGGAATACCCTTAAATCTTTTTCTTAATTCTTCTTTTTGAGTGGCTACTCCAACAGGACACTTATTTGTATGACAAACACGAGCCATTATGCATCCTTCCGCAATCATCGCTACTGAACCGAATCCGTATTCTTCAGCACCCAGTAAAGCTGCAATAACTACATCCCATCCTGTTTTAAGACCTCCATCAGTTCTCAAAATTACTCTTTCACGTAAGTTATTCTCTAAGAGAGATTTGTGTACCTCTGCGACACCTAATTCCCATGGTAAACCTGCATGTTTAATAGAACTTAAAGGTGAAGCACCTGTACCTCCGTCATGCCCTGAAATTTGAATTACATCTGCATTTGCTTTGCTTACTCCAGCAGCAATAGTGCCTATACCAATTTCAGAAACAAGCTTAACACTCACTTTCGCTTTTGGATGGACTTGATGTAAGTCATGGATTAGTTGGGCTAAATCTTCAATCGAATAAATATCGTGATGAGGGGGAGGAGAGATTAGTGCAACGCCTGGTTTACTATTTCTTAGTTTTGCAATGTAAGAATCAACTTTTGGACCAGGTAATTGTCCTCCTTCTCCCGGTTTTGCACCTTGAGCCATTTTAATTTCGAGTTGTTTACCACTTCTTAGATATTCAGGTGTAACTCCAAATCTACCTGATGCTATTTGTTTAATTGCTGAGCATGCAGTGTCTCCATTTTGTAGACCTTTTATAAAAGGCAGTGTGGCTGATTGAGTATTGTCATCAATATCATTTAAAACATTAAAACGAGCTGGATCTTCTCCCCCTTCTCCACTATTACTTTTCCCACCAATTCTATTCATTGCAACAGCTAAAACTTCATGAGCTTCTCTTGATAATGCACCTAAACTCATTCCTCCAGTGCAAAACCTTTTGCAAATTGATGCAACACTTTCAACTTCCTCTAATGGAATACTTTTTCTTTTTGAACTAATTGTTAGTAAATCTCTTAAAGAAGTGGTGGGTCTATTACTAATGAGTTTTTTGTAAGTTTCAAAATGATCGTATTCTGGCCCTTGTTTTACTGCAGTATGTAAAACCTTAGACATCTCTGGATTATTGGAGTGATATTCTCCATTATTTCTAAATTGTACAAATCCTAAAAATTCTAATTTCTTTAGATCGATTTCCGGGAAGGCTTTTGTATGTATTGAAAGTGTTTCATTAGTTAATTCTTTTAATGTTATGCCTGCAATTCGGCTTGTTGTTCCATTAAAAGCAATTTTTATTAAGTCGGAACCAAGACCTACTGCTTCAAAAATTTGTGCACCATGGTAACTAGATAAAAGTGAGATTCCTATTTTGGAAAGAATTTTTCTTAGACCGTCTTCTAGAGCTTTTTTAATATTTTCTTGAACATTAATTATCGATAAAGGATTTATTTTTTTGCTATCTATAAGTTTTTGCGTTTTTGGATGTTTTAACCAATGTCTTCCTGCTTCGAAGGTTAACCAAGGGCAAACTGCGCTTACTCCATAACCAATCAAGCAAGCTAAGTGGTGTGTACTCCAGCATTGACCTGTTTCAATTATTAAAGAAGCTTTTAGCCTGATTTCTTTTTTAAGAAGATAATGATGGATTGCTCCAACAGCAAGTAAGGGAGGAATAAAAGTCTTTTTAGGATTAATTCCTTTATCAGAAATAATAATTAAAGAGCAACCTTCTTTTATCGCGAGCTCACTCTGTTTACAAATTGCTTGCAATTGGTTCTCTAAGCCTTGGACACCTTCCTCAATCTCAAACAAACTTGAAATAGTTTGAGATTTAAGTTCTGATTTTTTTATTGATATAAGTTCTTCCTCGTTGAGAATTGGACTTTGTAAATGAACAAAAGGTTTAGTATCTTTAATCTCAAATGGTGTACATCTTTCTCCAAGATGCATTTCTAAACTCATTACTAGTTTTTCTCTAAGAGGATCAATAGGAGGATTAGTAACTTGCGCAAATCTTTGCTTGAAATAGTCATATAAAATATGAGGTTTTGATGAGAGCACTGCTAATGGAATGTCATCGCCCATGCAATAAGTAGGCTCTTTAGCTAATGAAGCCATTGAATCTAAGATAAGATCATTATCTTCGGCTGAAAAACCATATGCAGTTTGTTGTTGTAATAACTCGAGGTTTTTTAGTTTGCAGTCTTTAACCCATTGATTATTTTCAATTTCTATATTTCTATTATTGAGTAGATCCTTATAATTATGTCTTTGAGCTGCTTCAGATTTTACTTCCCAATTTCTTAGAATTCTATTTTGATGAAAATCAACTGCCAGCATTTGACCTGGCCCTAATCGACCTTTTTCAATTATTCTTTCCTCTTCAAGATCTACTACTCCTGTTTCGGAACCCATTATTACATAACCATCACTTGTTATTGAATATCTTGCAGGTCTTAGACCATTTCTATCAAGTGTTGCACCTACAAAATTTCCATCAGCGAATACAAGTAGAGCAGGTCCATCCCAGGCTTCTTGAAGGCTCGCAGAATACTCATAAAATGCTTTAATATCTTCTCTTTGTTCAAGTTCAGGTTGATCTCTAAATGCTTCAGGCACAAGTTTTAATAATGAGTCAGTAATTGGCTGGCCTGAACGAATATTAATTTCAAGGGTTGCATCAAGATTTGATGAATCACTTTTATTGACATCTACAATTGGCTTGATGTCATTAGATAACTCTCCCCAAAAATCATCAATATGTGTTTCTGAAGCTTTAGCCCAGTTGATATTGCCTAACAGAGTATTTATTTCGCCGTTATGTCCTAAAAACCTCATTGGCTGTGCCAGCGGCCATTTTGGTAATGTATTTGTACTAAATCTCCGATGATAAACAGAAAATGAGACCTTAAAGCTCTCTTCTTTTAAATCTTGATAAAACTCAGATAATATTGCAGATCTAACCATACCTTTGTATACAACTGTTTGAGAACTAAGTGAGGCAAAATAAAATTCACAATACTCATCGTGCTTCTTTACCTTTTCTCTTATTTTTTTTTCAATTCTTTTCCTTAATTGGAATAATAGCCTTTCAATATCCTGATTATCTTTTTTTTCTATGTATAAAATCCACTGAATTATGAATGGAGCATTTGCCTTGGCTAAAGGGCCTAAGATTTCATTGTTAACAGGTACAGTTCTCCAAAATGTTTTTTTGACTCTTAATTTTTCTGCTTCCTTGTCACATATTGATTTACATTCTTCAATTTTATCTTTTTTGTTAGGCATAAAAACCATGCCTAACCCTCTATCAAAATCTTGTTTATTTTTTAGACTCATTTCTTCATCTAAGTATTGCCATGGGATTGAACATAAAATGCCTGCTCCATCTCCTGAATCACTATCTCCTCCACAACCTCCTCTATGCTCCATGCAGTTAAGACCCTTTAAGGATTGTTTTAGTATCCAGTTGCTTTCTATTCCTTGAACATTTGCTATGAAACCTACTCCACAAGCATCTTTCTCACCAATTATTCCATTGGGGGAGTAACTATCTTGATATGGCCCAACGATTCTTTTGATACTCTCTACCATAGATTATTTAACTAAATTGTGAATATTGACGTATTTCTATTATAAAAATAAATATCCTACTAAATCTAAAAATAATGAATAATTACTATACAATTTTTAATTAAAAGATTTTTACAAAAAATATCATACAAAACTTTTAGTTGGTGCTCTTAAAAGGTTATGATAGTAGATATTTCATTTTATTTATACTATCTATAGATGCCAACAATTTCCCAATTAATTGGTTCAGCAAGAAAAAGTCTGACAAGAAAAACAAAATCTCCCGCTCTTAAATCTTGCCCTGAAAGAAGAGGTGTATGTACAAGGGTTTATACTTCAACACCTAAAAAACCTAATTCAGCTTTAAGAAAAGTTGCAAGGGTAAGATTAACTTCAGGTTTTGAGGTTACTGCTTATATTCCTGGAATTGGACATAATTTACAAGAACATTCTGTTGTACTTCTAAGGGGTGGAAGAGTAAAAGATTTACCGGGAGTTAGATATCATATAATTAGAGGAACTTTAGATACTGCAGGAGTCAAAGATAGGCGTCAGTCCAGATCTAAATATGGAGCCAAAGCTCCAAAAGATTAATTTGTAAACAACACTTTTAAAAAAACATGTCACGTCGCAACGCAGCAGTAAAAAGACCAGTTCTCCCGGATCCTAAGTTTAATAGTCGTCTTGCCTCAATGATGATTTCTAGGCTTATGAAACATGGCAAAAAATCCACTGCACAAAGAATATTATCTGATGCTTTTTCTTTAATCAGTGAGAGGACAGGTGCTGATGCTGTTGAATTATTCGAAACGGCTGTAAAGAATGCAACTCCTCTTGTTGAAGTAAGAGCCAGAAGAGTTGGTGGTGCAACTTATCAAGTACCCATGGAAGTACGTCAAGAAAGAGGCACAGCTATGGCTTTAAGGTGGCTTGTTACATTTTCTCGTGCGAGAAATGGAAAAAGCATGTCACAAAAATTAGCTGGGGAATTAATGGATGCCGCCAATGAAACTGGGAGTGCGGTTAAAAAAAGGGAGGATACTCATAAAATGGCAGAGGCTAATAAAGCTTTTGCTCATTACAGATATTAATTTCGGCAAAAAGGTACTTAATTAGTTTATTATTAGAAAAGTTTACTGTAGATGTAAACATTATTTATTTGTAAATCATTATTATTTGGAGCTTTAAAATTGGCACGCGACTTTCCCCTAGAACGAGTAAGGAACATAGGTATAGCCGCTCATATTGATGCAGGGAAGACAACTACTACTGAACGAATTTTGTTTTATTCAGGTGTTGTTCACAAAATTGGAGAAGTTCATGATGGCGCTGCAGTAACAGATTGGATGGATCAAGAAAGAGAGAGAGGAATTACTATTACTGCTGCTGCAATATCTACAAGCTGGCAGGATCATAGAATTAATATAATAGACACTCCTGGACACGTTGATTTTACAATTGAAGTTGAAAGGTCAATGAGAGTTTTAGATGGTGTTATAGCTGTATTTTGTGCCGTAGGAGGAGTTCAACCTCAATCTGAAACAGTTTGGCGTCAAGCTGATAGGTACTCTGTTCCAAGGATGGTATTCGTAAATAAGATGGATAGAACTGGAGCAGACTTCTTGAAAGTTAATAAGCAAATCAAAGATCGTCTTAAAGCTAATGCACTTCCTATTCAGCTTCCTATTGGAGCAGAAGGTGATCTGTCAGGTATTATCGATTTAGTAGCTAACAAAGCTTACTTATACAAAAATGATTTAGGTACTGATATTGAAGAGGCTCCTATTCCTTCCGACATGCAGAAAGAAGCTTCAGAATGGCGCAATAAATTGATGGAAAGCGTTGCAGAGAATGATGAGGAATTAATAGAAATATTTCTAGAAACAGGAGAGCTATCTGAAGAACAACTAAAGAAGGGTATTAGGGAAGGGGTATTAAAACATGGATTGGTTCCTGTTTTATGTGGTTCTGCATTTAAAAATAAAGGTGTTCAACTAGTCTTGGATGCTGTTGTTGATTACTTGCCGGCTCCAGTAGATGTTAAGCCAATACAAGGTGTTTTGCCAAGTGGGAAAGAGGATGTTAGACCCTCCGACGATAATGCTCCTTTCAGTGCTTTAGCTTTTAAGGTTATGTCAGACCCATATGGAAAACTAACTTTCGTAAGGATGTATTCAGGTGTTCTATCAAAGGGTAGTTACGTCATGAATTCTACAAAAGACGCTAAAGAAAGAATTTCTAGATTGGTTATACTCAAAGCTGATGAAAGAGAAGAAGTTGATGAGCTAAGAGCTGGAGATTTAGGGGCAGTTTTGGGTCTAAAGAATACCACTACAGGTGATACTTTATGTAACACTCAAGACCCCATAGTCCTGGAGACTTTGTTTATTCCTGAGCCAGTTATTTCAGTTGCGGTAGAACCAAAAACTAAAGGCGATATGGAGAAATTATCCAAGGCTTTAACAGCTTTGTCAGAGGAAGATCCAACATTTAGAGTTAGTACAGATCCGGAGACAAATCAGACTGTTATCGCAGGCATGGGTGAATTACATTTGGAAATACTTGTTGATAGAATGTTAAGAGAATTTAAGGTCGAAGCAAATATTGGAGCTCCTCAGGTTTCTTACAGAGAGACCATACGAACAAGTTCTACTGGGGAAGGTAAATATGCAAGGCAAACTGGTGGAAAAGGTCAATATGGTCATGTGGTAATAGAAATGGAACCTGCTGAAGTTGGTAAAGGGTTTGAATTCGTTAACAAAATTGTTGGCGGAGCCGTTCCAAAAGAGTATATTGGACCTGCATCAAATGGGATGAAGGAAACATGCGAATCTGGTGTTCTTGCCGGGTATCCACTTATTGATGTAAAAGTAACACTAGTCGATGGTTCGTTCCACGATGTAGACTCATCTGAAATGGCCTTCAAAATAGCAGGTTCCATGGCTTTTAAAGATGGGGTTAAAAAATGTAACCCTGTGCTATTAGAGCCTATGATGAAAGTTGAGGTCGAAAGTCCTGATGACTTTCTTGGATCTGTTATTGGCGATCTCTCCTCTAGGAGAGGTCAAGTCGAAGGGCAATCTGTTGATGATGGATTGTCCAAAGTGCAGGCCAAAGTGCCTTTAGCCGAAATGTTCGGTTATGCCACTCAACTCCGATCAATGACTCAAGGTCGGGGTATATTTTCAATGGAGTTCGCAAATTACGAGGAAGTTCCTCGTAATGTAGCGGAAGCTATCATTTCCAAGAATCAGGGCAATTCCTGATCTCTGAACTATAAACAAACTTAAACCCTCGATTCTTTAATTCAAATGGCTCGCGAGAAGTTCGAAAGAAACAAACCACATGTCAACATAGGTACTATTGGCCATGTTGACCATGGAAAAACAACCCTAACTGCTGCTATTACAAACGTATTAGCTAAAAAAGGACAAGCACAAGCTCAAGATTATGGAGACATAGATGGTGCTCCAGAAGAAAGAGAACGTGGCATAACAATTAATACCGCCCACGTTGAATATGAAACTGAAGGCAGACATTACGCACATGTTGACTGTCCAGGTCATGCTGATTATGTAAAAAATATGATCACAGGTGCTGCTCAAATGGATGGTGCAATTTTGGTTTGTGCTGCAACAGATGGTCCTATGGCTCAAACAAAAGAGCATATTCTTTTAGCTAAACAAGTTGGTGTTCCTGCATTGGTAGTTGCTTTGAATAAATGTGACATGGTTGATGATGAAGAAATCATTGAACTTGTTGAAATGGAAATTAGAGAACTTCTAGATAGTTATGATTTCCCTGGAGATGATATACCTATCGTTCAAGTTTCAGGTTTAAAAGCGTTAGAAGGAGATTCTACTTGGGAATCAAAAATTGAAGAATTAATGAAGGCTGTTGACGACAGTATCCCTGAACCAGAGAGAGAAGTTGATAAACCATTTTTGATGGCTGTTGAAGACGTATTTTCAATTACAGGAAGAGGAACAGTTGCTACAGGTAGAATTGAGAGAGGTAAAGTCTTAAAAGGAGAGGAAGTAGAAATTGTTGGTATTAAGGAAACAAGACTAACTACTGTTACTGGGGTAGAAATGTTCCGTAAGATGCTTGATGAAGGAATGGCAGGTGATAATGTTGGACTACTTCTTAGGGGTGTTGAAAAAGAAGATATAGAAAGAGGAATGGTTCTTGTCAAGAAAGGATCAATTACTCCTCATACAAAATTTGAAGGAGAAGTTTATGTTCTTAAAAAAGAAGAAGGTGGCAGACACACTCCTTTCTTCGCGGGATATAGACCACAATTCTATATTAGAACAACTGATGTAACAGGCCAAATAACGGCATTTACTTCTGATGATGGATCTAATGTTGAGATGGTTATGCCTGGAGATAGAATCAAAATGACTGGAGAATTAATTTGTCCAGTAGCTATTGAACAGGGAATGCGCTTTGCTATTCGTGAAGGAGGACGCACTATTGGTGCCGGTGTTGTTTCTAAAATAATTAAATAATTTCTATTTTTTAGAAGTTACCCTCAATCACTTAAAATAAACAAATACGATGAGGGTTGTTTTAATTAACAACCCTTCTCATGGAAGTTAATTTGAAATTATGACTGCATCTATTGCACAACAAAAAATACGAATAAGACTTAAAGCATTTGATAGAAGAATGCTTGATTTATCTTGTGACAAAATAATACAAACAGCTGATACAACAGCTGCCTCAGCTATTGGTCCTATTCCTTTACCTACGAAAAGAAAAATTTATTGTGTTCTAAGATCTCCACATGTAGATAAGGATTCTAGAGAGCATTTTGAAACAAGAACGCATAGAAGATTAATTGATATTTATAGTCCATCAGCTAAAACTATTGATGCATTAATGAAGTTAGATCTTCCTAGTGGTGTCGATATAGAAGTGAAACTTTAAGAAAGCCCGAAATGGACTTTAATTTACTAGTATGAACTTGTAATAAATGAGGTTTAAATGGGAGAGCTCTCAGTAAGGGAATTACCTTTATTCCCTTTGCCAGAGGTGGTTCTTTTCCCTCAAGAAGTATTGCCTTTACATATATTTGAATCAAGATACAGAATTATGTTGAAGTCTGTACTTGAAACAGATTCTATGTTCGGAGTCATTAAATTGGATCCGAATACTAAAAGTATGGCAAATATAGGTTGCTGTGCCCAGATAATAAAGCACCAAACAGCAGATGATGGTAGAAGTAATATTATTACCCTTGGTCAACAAAGATTTCAAATTTTAGAAATTGTTCGTTCAACCCCATATTGCTCCGCAATGGTGAGTTGGATTAATGACGAAAATGTTGATAACTTTCAGAAGTTAGATGTTTTAAAAGATTCTGTTACTGAAGCACTGAGTGATGTTATCAAATTAACAAGTAAATTGACCAATTCAAAAAAAAATCTTCCTGAGAAATTACCTAATAACCCAATGGAATTATCGTTTTGGATAGCTTCTCATTTAGGAGGAGCTGTTGCGGAGGAACAACAAAGATTATTAGAAGAGAGAAATACTTATACACGTTTAAAAAGGGAGTTTGAAATGCTTGACCATACAAGAAAACAGCTAGCAGCTAGAACGGCTTTGAAAGAGAGTTTTCCTGATATTAAAGAAAATTAAATGTTCGAATTTTTATTGCCACTTATATTTTTAGTATTTATTTTTGTATCTGTCTCTTTAATACTTTGGAGAATTAATACTAGAAAATTTATTTCTTCTGGCACTGTGGCAACGGCATATGATTCATGGACTCAGGATAAGCTGCTGGAGAGATTATGGGGTGAACATATACATTTGGGTTTCTATCCCCCAGATCAGGATAATACTGATTTTAGACAAGCTAAAGTAAACTTCGTTCATGAGTTAGTTCGTTGGAGTGGTTTAGATAGATTACCAAAAGGATCTCGGATACTTGATGTAGGCTGTGGAATTGGAGGCAGTTCAAGAATCCTTGCAAATTATTATGGATTTAATGTTACAGGGATAACCATTAGTCCTGCTCAAGTTAAAAGGGCAATAGAACTTACTCCTTATGAACTTAATTGTAAATTTCAAGTTATGGATGCTTTGGATTTAGAATTTGAAGATGGAGCATTTGATGGTATTTGGAGTGTAGAAGCAGGTGCCCATATGAATGACAAAACTAAGTTTGCTGACGAAATGTTAAGAGCTTTAAGACCTGGTGGATATATGGCATTAGCTGATTGGAACTCAAGAGATTTAAAAACTAATCCTCCATCTTTTTTTGAAAAAATTATCCTAAACCAATTACTGGAACAGTGGGTTCATCCTAATTTTAGTAGTATTAATGAATTTGTTGATATTCTTCAACATAATAAGAATAGTTCAGGTAAAGTGATTTCTGAGAATTGGAGTTCTTATACTAATCCATCTTGGTATGACTCAATTATTGAGGGATTCAGAAGACCTAATGCAATTTTATCTCTTGGTCCTCTAGCATTAGTAAAGTCTATAAGAGAGATTCCTACAATAATTCTTATGAATTGGGCTTTTAGAAAAGGTTTAATGGAATTTGGAGTTTATAAATGTAGAGGTTAAATTAATCTAAATCAATATTCTGAGAACAATAACAACCGAAATCTATGAAATGTTCACATAAAGGTTTTATGCGTTGTTTCAAATCTAAGATGGTTTCAATACTTTTTTGACTTTTTATCTCTAAATCAATGTAAATTATATATTCTCCTAATGCTCTCTTAGAAGGCCTTGATTCTATTTTGCTCATATTGAATCCAAACTCTGCAATATAATTTAATGCTTTAAGTAAAGCACCAGGTTTATTAGAGAGCAATGAGAAAGCAAAACTGGCAATATTGACTTTCGAAGAAATAGATTCCTTGCTCAACAAGACAAATCGTGTGCAATTCCCTGGGACATCATTAATAGGGAAAGCTAATTCTTTTAGTCCTTCTATTTTTATTAATGATTTTGATCCAATCGCAGCTCTAAATGTACTACTTTTTATCATATTTACAGCTTCTGATGTTGAATTGGTGGGAAGAGTAATTGCGTTTGGAAGATGTTCAGATAACCATTCAGAACATTGAGCTAAGGCTTGTGGATGCGATAATACTTCAGATATGTCTGAAATTTCTCCATTACTTATCAATGCATGTTTTATCGGTAATACAATTGCTTTGTTGATATTAATATCAGGAAATTTCCAAAGTGAATCTAAAGTTGCTGTAACGCCTCCTTCTACAGAGTTTTCTATAGGTACTACTGCCGCATCACAATTGTTGTAGGCTATTGATTTAATAACCGAATTGAGCCCATTACATGGTACAAATATAGGTGTCTGAAAACCGGCAAGCTTTGATAAAATATGAGCTGCTTTTTCTGCGTATGTCCCTTTAGGACCTAAATATGCAACTTGTTTGCGCATGATTAATTGTAAGAAAAAAAGAAATCAAATAAGCATTGGAGGTATATAGAAAATGCTATTGGCTTTTGATGCTAAACAGAAACTAAACCTTTCTGTGACAAGTAATAAAGAATATCTTTCTAACTATCTTTTGGAAGAAGAAAGAGTTGTTGGAGCAATGCTGGACTCCAGAAAATTAGTTCCTGAAGGGGAAGGTAAGTATAAGTATACAGTAACAAGTTTCAAGGTTTTTCAATTAGATATTAATCCTGTTGTATCAATTGGGGTAGAGAATAAAGATGGTGTTTTAACAATGAGCGCGCTCGATAGTAAATTAGACGGTTTAGGGATGATAGATGATTTTAAGCTCATTTTAAAAGCAAATTTACAAGCAACTGATATTGGATTAGAGGGAGAAGCTCTTTTAGGGGTATCGGTAAGTCAACCCCCTTTATTGAAACTTGTTCCAAAGAAAATATTGGAATCTACTGGTCATTCTGTGTTGAATGGGATCTTATTAGGGATAAAGGCCAGGGTTCAACAACAATTAGTGAATGATTTTTTAGATTGGTGCGAATCAAAGCAGATTTGATTTTGTCAGGAAACTTTTCCTATGAAGATTAGTTATTCCATTTTCTTTGATACTGTAAAGATGTGCTCTAGTTCCATATCCTTTATTTTTGAAGATCATATATCCAGGGTATTTCTTTTCTAATCTTTCCATAAGAATGTCACGAGATACTTTTGCGATTATGCTGGCTGCAGCAATTGAGGTAAATTTGGAATCCCCTGAAACTATATTTCTTTGATTTCCCTCCCAAGGTCTCAGTAATAATGGGCCATCAATTAGTAGTTCAGATGGTCTATTTCTTAATTTCTTTACAGCTCTAAGCATTGAAAGCTCAGTTGCAATTCTTATACCAAATTTATCTATTTCTTTAACCGATGATTGCCCTATGCCGTAATCTGAAGATAGTTTAATTATATGGGGTACAAGAAATTCTCTTTTTTTTGGAGTTAATTTTTTACTATCCATTACACCTAATTTTCTTAGGGCTAATCCATTTTGTTTGGTCATAACTATAGCTGCTGAGAAAACTGGTCCAAAAACTGCTCCCCGGCCCACTTCATCAATTCCTATTTCAAACAATTTATTCAATACTTGCTGAAGATCTTCTCCTTTTTTTTCTTGTATTGTTTATCTCATCTGTAAGTTCAAGTTCACTCCCCTTCTCTATTACTTCAATTTCCTCATTTTCATTAATTATTTTAGGTAATGTATTTGTCGTATTAACTTCTTCATCGGCACTTTTCTCCTCAACCTCTTCTTGCACCTTTGATTTTAAGATTTTCTTACTTTGTTTTTTCGTGTTTATTTTTGTTGTTGATTTTTTAGTACTGTTTAAAATATCTGCTTTTTCTTTATTTTCTTCATCCTCTACAAGTACAAGATTATTACTAGTTATATATTCTTTCCCTAATTTTATTAGTGGATTAATACCTAATTGACTGTAAACAATTTTCTCATCAATAGTAAGATCCATAGATATTGCCTTTTTTTCTTTCTTATTAGATGTCAACATATCATCAACATTGTTCTTTTTATTAGAAAGATCTTCTTTATTTGAATTATTGGTGTTCTGCAATTCTTGTTCAGCTATTTTTTCCTGCTTATCAATTAACGGTAGATTGTCTAGTTCTTGAGTTTTGGTAGTATTTGATTTATTAAGTTTACCCCCAATATTTTTTCCAGCTAAATTATGATTTTGATAATTTAATAAATTCTCCACATGTCCTAATCCTTTGCAAGCACTACATTTCTCTCCAAATAATTCATATATGTTTTGGCCTTGCCTTCTTCTGGTTAATTCTACTAACCCTAATTCAGTTAACTGCGCAATCTGAGGTCTTGCAGAATCATCCTTTATTGTTGAAGTAAAATGTTCAAGTAATTGGAATTGATCTCTTCTGGATTCCATATCAATAAAATCTACGACGATAACTCCTCCAATATTTCTTAATCTCATTTGCCGTGAGATTTCAAGTGCTGCTTCGCAATTTGTCCATAAAACAGTTTGTCTTGAGTTTGCTGATCTTGTAAAAGATCCAGAATTGACATCAATTACTGTTAAGGCTTCAGTGGGTTCAATAATTATATAACCTCCTGAAGGTAGGTCTACTCTAGGTTGAAGAGATTTTTGAATAGTTTTCTTAATTTCGTATTTTTCTAAAATATGTTCGTTTAAGTCGTTATCGTGAAATTCAATTTCTAAATTAGATTCATTACTTTTTAAAAATTCCTTTGCTTTATCTACTAATAATTTATTATCTATAATAATCTTTTTAGTTGCTGAATTAACATTATCTCTCAATATTTTTAAGGAAAAATCATGATCTCGCTTTATTAAACTTGGCGGATTAGAATTCTCTGATAATTTTAAAATTTCTTCCCATTTTTGAATTAAATTTTCTAAATCCTCAATGATTAATTCTTCTTTTATATTTTCTGACTCTGTTCTAAATAGTAGCCCTGTGCTGGGTGGTTTTGTTAAAACGCCGAGAGCTTTTAAGCGATTTCTTTCTGTCTCGGTGTTGATTTTTCTCGAGATATTTACACCTTGTCCATAAGGTTGCAAAATTAAGTATTTCCCAGGTATTGAGATATTCCCGTTAAGTCTAGGTCCTTTATTTCCAGTAGGTTCCTTGATTACTTGTACGAGAACTTTTTGTTTTGGTTCTAGTAATTCAGTAATACCTAAAACACCTTTTTTAAGTTTTAATGGACCTAGATCTGATACATGAATAAAACCATTTTTATCACTTTCACCAATATCTATGAAAGCAGCATCAATTCCAGGAAGAACATTTTCAACTGTTCCTAAGAAAATATCCCCAATTTGATATTGACCTTGTGCGACGATTAATTCATCAACTCGATCATCTTTGAGTAGCGCTGCAATACGCGCCTGCTCAGCTATGACAATTTGCTGAGACATAAAGTAAATTTAAGAAGGTTTTGGATTTAAAAATCATTTAAAATTAAATAATTTAATTTTTATTAATCGATGAGCAATTATTTTTAGCTAGGATTATTTGAC
The DNA here is from genome assembly GCA_003216135.1 of Prochlorococcus sp. AG-409-A22. Taxonomy (GTDB): domain Bacteria; phylum Cyanobacteriota; class Cyanobacteriia; order PCC-6307; family Cyanobiaceae; genus Prochlorococcus_A. Next base: position 59,022 of record QCJI01000001.1, read on the forward strand.
TTATTTAAATAATTATTTAGCAGTTAAATTATGCTACTTATACTAGCTTTAGAGGACTTTCAAACAATTTAAAATTGATTGTAAGCTATGATTATTCTTTTAATTAAATCATAACTAGTGTTATTTTAACATTTAATTATCACTAAAGCACATTGATCCATTATTCTTATTAAAGATTAAATTTCTTTTTGCTCTAAAGTGGTTCAAGTAAACGAAAACTATTTAAAACTAAAAGCAGGCTATTTATTTCCTGAAATTTCTAAAAGAGTTAATGCTTATATTCAGAATAATAGTAGTTGTGACATTATTAAGCTTGGTATTGGGGATGTAACGGAACCATTACCTAAATCATGCCGAGATGCAATGAGTAAAGCATTAAATGAGATGGGAACAAAAGATGGGTTTAGAGGTTATGGACCAGAACAAGGATATCCCTGGCTTAGAGAAAAAATATCCGATAATGACTTTATTTCAAGAGGCTGTCAAATAACACCAGAGGAAATCTTTGTTTCAGACGGATCAAAATGCGACAGTAGCAATATTTTAGACATTCTGGGTAATGATAATTCAATTGCTGTAACAGATCCTGTGTACCCAGTATACGTAGATAGTAATGTGATGACTGGAAGAACTGGAGAGTCTCTCCAAGATGGAACTTATCAGGGCTTAATTTATCTCCCAATAAATGAAGAAAATAATTTTTTGCCTGAAATACCTACGAGTAAAGTTGATATTATATATCTTTGTTTTCCTAATAATCCTACTGGAGCAACAATTACTAAAGTAGATTTGAAGAAATGGGTTGATTACGCCAACCAAAACAATTCATTAATACTTTTTGATGCGGCTTATGAAGCCTTTATTCAAGATAAGGAGCTTCCTCATTCAATATATGAGATAGATGGAGCCAAGGATTGTGCTATAGAGTTTAGATCCTTTTCAAAGAATGCTGGCTTTACAGGAGTAAGATGTGCTTATACAGTAATACCTAAAAGTATTTCAGGGCTGAATTCAAAAAGTGAAGAAATTAATTTGTGGTCTCTTTGGAATAGGCGACAATCAACTAAATTTAATGGAGTGAGCTACATCGTTCAAAGGGGAGCAGAGGCGGTGTATTCTTCTGATGGTAAAAAAGAAGTGAAAGATCTTATTGGTTTTTATATGGAAAATGCAAAGATTATGAAGAATAAACTTAAGACGGCAGGCTTTACCGTATATGGTGGGGATAACGCTCCTTATATTTGGATAAAAGTTCCAGATCAAATGACCTCTTGGGACTTTTTCGACTATCTATTAGAAAAAGCAAATGTTGTAGGGACTCCTGGAAGTGGATTTGGATTGTCAGGGGAAGGTTATTTCCGTTTGTCAGCATTTAACTCTCGAGAAAAAGTTATTGATGCAATGGAAAGAATCATTAGAATATAATATTAGAGATTAATGAAATAACAAAAGTTTTACATGGTAAGTAAAAATGGAAAATAAGAATGCAGCTGTTATTGAAAAGAAACCTGCAGAATTAAAAAACAAATCTCCTAAATATAAGGTTTTACTTCATAATGATCCTATTAATTCTATGGAGTATGTCACTATTACACTCCGAGAGGTTGTCCCACAATTAAGTGAGCAAGATGCTATAGCTATTATGCTAGAAGCTCATAATACTGGGATAGGATTAGTCATTGTTTGCGATCTAGAACCAGCAGAGTTTTATTCAGAATCATTAAAATCCAAAGGAATTTCTAGTTCAATTGAGAAAGATGATTAATAACGGTTAGATTTATTATTTCGAATGAGCTAATTTCCTTTCTGATAAAGGACGAACTTTCAAGGATTCTTGTAGGGGGCATTTCCCATATTCTCTCTCAAGAATGTTCATAACTGTTTTGCCAAATTCATCTTCTTTATTATCAAAAGCTTCTAAGCAAACTTGACCAAGTTTTTTTCCTAAGGAGCCTGGATTCCATAAAAGTTTTCTTGCTGTCCAGGGCATCATGCTCATTGGATTATAATTCGGTTTCAGGATTTTGTGATCTAAGGCGAACTTCTCAAGAAGAGTATGCGGTTGTAAACCTATAAAGAATATCGCTGGGTCAACTAAGCCTTTACCAAAAATATTTTCTAATTCTCTATGGTAAGCAATAGTTTGTCTTATGGTGCTTGGCGTTTCATCAAAAACATTAAATGAATAATTGACTGAAACATGATTTTTGAATCCTGATTTGACTAGCATTCTGCAATTATCTAATACCGTTTTAAGGTCATATGCTAGCCTCATTTTTCTAACAAGTTCTTGGGATCCTGACGTGATACCTATTTCAAAATAACTCATACCTGTATCCACCATAAGCTGTGCTAGCTCAGCATCAATATTATCTGCTCTAATGTATGCAGCCCAATTAATGTCTTCCCAGCCTTGATCCTTAATTGCTTGTAAAAGAGTTTTTGCATCTGCAATATGTTTTTTGGCTGGAATAAACTGCGCATCTGTGAACCAAAATCCCCTGACTCCAAGATCATATAATTGCTTCATTTCTTTGATTACTTCTTCAACAGGATTCACACGAACCTGCTTACCCTCTACAACCGTATAAATACAGAAACAACAGTTATGAGGACAACCTCTTTTCGTTTGCACTCCTACATAGTAATCTCCACCTTCTAGATACCAATTGAATTCAGGCCATATTGATTTAATGTATTTATAGTCGCAGGCAGTTTTAACAGTGCCCACAGGTTGTTCATGTATTAATTTATTCCTGGGTTTTTGTCCAGCAAGATAACATCTTTCTTCCTCTATCGAATCCCCCTTAATAATTTTCTCTATAAGATTTTCTCCCTCTCCAACAGAAATCACAGTTCCTTTTGGAAGTAGATTGCCTAATTGTTCATAGAAAACACTAACAGCTCCACCTCCTAAAATTACTTTTACATCTTTGTTGTATTTTTGTGCTCTTTTTAGTCCCATCTTGACTAAAGAAGTATTTCTATATATTTCTCCATAATGAGATGCAATTAATTTTAATCCTCCCCAAGAACCTCTAATTTTTTTAAGAATATTTTTTGAGTAGAAAACCTCAAAAGAATTTTGTAGGGGATTTCCACTTCTACCATCAACAGGTGCATAAATTTGTATATCTCTCCATGAAAAAATAATTAGATGAGGTCTAAATTGATCAATTTTTCTAGATAAATATTTGGAAACTTTATTAGATGGAATTATTGCTAGATCAATAAATTGCTGCTCTATAATTGGAAAACATTTATGAATATGATCTGCTAAATAAATAGGCCCTATTGGAAATATTGGATTACATGGAAGTCTCACAGTAAGAATTTTCCCATAGTGCTTTCTGTGGGAGTTTTTTTTATTTAATTTTTTGAACTCGAAATTAAAATTCATGCCATGAAACTCTAATGAATTTATATTCATTAAGAATTTAACTACTTTATTACTAATTTGGCGAAATTAAAAATCTTTAGAAAATACTTCTAAAATTTATTTAAATTCAAATATCAGAAATCATATAAATCCAACATACTTTGAGGAGTTTTAATCCATCAATCCATCTTGATATATTTGGTGCTCCAGATTGTCTAGCGTAATATCTAACTGGATAATTAAGTATTTTTATATTATTGTTTGCTGCTTCAAATATTATTGTGAAGTCTCCAAATGGATCAGACTTGGAATCCCAACTACCATTTTGTTTCATAAGTGTAAAGAATTTTCTTGAAAAAACTTTTGTTCCACAAAGTGAATCTGATACTGGCTTATTTATCAGAATGGATAAAAACAGTGCAAAGAGTCTATTTCCTATATAATTAGCCCATCTCATTGCATCTTTTTCCATTGGGAAAGTTGTGCGGGCACAATTAATTAGAATATTTTCATTTTTAGTTGATTCCATAATTGCTGCAATACTGTCATCAATATCTACAGTGAAATCACTATCAATTATGGCGAGGGTTTCACCTGTAGAAATATTAAATCCTTCTACAACTGCATTTTTCTTTCCTTTAGAAGTTTGTTTTAAAAGAGATATCTTGAAGAAATTTGAGAAACTTTCTTTTAACTCTTGCAAAATCTGATATGTATTGTCATTGCTATTCCCTTCAACAAATATTATTTCTAATTTATTGGGTATAGTCTTGAATTTATTCAGTGCATTTATTAATAGCTTTTTATTGCCAGCCTCATTTCTTGCAGGAATTACAATAGATATCAAATGATCGGAAATATTTTCATTATATTTATAAAAAAATATTTCTAGTTCGTATGCAAGTTGTTTTATTATTGGAAATTTTCGAAAAATATTTTTTAAAGATTCTGGAATTAGTTTAGTTGGCAAAGGCGTTAATTTTTTTGCTTTCCATCTAATAGATCTATAATTATAAATTTCTGCTAGAGATTCAATATCGCATAAAGTTATTCGTGCTTTGCTAGTAGTTTCTCTAAAAATTCTTGAATCTAATCTTAGCCATCTAGTTATTGGCTCCCAAGTATTACCCCTGACTTTAATAGAAATAAATTCGTGATTATCTTTGAATAATTGATGAAGTTTATTATTTGTTAAATCCCAAGTATTAACAGATTTCATTACTTTTAAAGTTTGCTCAAGCCACTTTAGTATATAGGGGATTATTTATTTTTTTATTATTAATTTCCATGGATTTAAAATATCATTTTCATATATAACTTCATAGGCATAATTATTGTTTTGTATTTCTTTAAATTCAGTTGACCATGCCAATTCTGACTTCTTTAACTGATCAATACTCTCTAAACCTTCACCTAGTATCGGAGTTAATAACGCAATTCTTATTATTTTTGATTGAGATTTAGAATTTTTTATACCACTTTTATCCACCTTTATCTCTTGATTTTTTACAATGTCAAGAGATGATACGTACTCCATTTTTTCTCGTAATTCTCTTGATCTATCAGTGAATAATCCTGAGTGTAAAAGAAATGAGGTTAGTAAGTAAGGCCCAATTATGAGTGATATTAATATTTCTTTGAAAGAGTTTTTATGTTTTATAAATGACCAAGATAGTCCGAAAAATAATAATCCAAGAATTAGAAATGTATTTTCCTTAAAGTTAAAGTCGCTTATATTCTTAAAGAAAAAATAATATATGAAAGTCAGAGAGAATATCAATAATGGAACTATTTTTGAAGTAATAAATATAAAAATTAGTTTAAATCTTTTGGAGCTAAATAAATATTTTATTCCTACGTAAGTATTTAGTGCCAAAATTGATGAGATTTGTAGAGTATAGTATGGCGTTTTCGTTGAAAAAATACTTAGAATACCTATCAAAATCAAAGGAAAAAAGGAAAGTATATATTTATTCTCTTTACTTTCATATAAATTGAAAATTGTGCCAATAATGGCAAAAATACTCCATGGTAGATATGTTGCGGGAATATTCCAAAAATAATAGTAGAAAGGATTTGTAAAAGTATTTTTATTAGAGAGTATGGTGAATTTTTCAACTAAGTAAAAAATAATATTTTTCTCTAAATAAGGATTAATAGATAATGCCCAAGATAAAAAGGGAATAAATCCAATGAGTATTCCAATCCAAAAGAACTTACTGAATAAAATATTCTTTTTTATAAACAAATATGGCAATAGTGATAATAAAGGTACAAATACTAGAAAAGTCTTAATCATAAAAGAGAAACCAATCCAAATACCAAAAAGCAGAATATAAAATTTGTTATCTTTATTTTTTATTTTGACTAAAGAAAACACTCCAATAGTAACTAAACACGAATAAACAACATCTTGAGTGGCTAAGTGTGAGTAATCAAACCAAACATATGTAGTAGCAAGTATTAGTGGAGATATAATTGCATATTTTTTATTAAAAAATTCTTCATGTAATTTGTAAGTAATTAATAGCATCAATATTGCAGCTGTTGTTGTGGGTAGATATGCGGCAAACATATTTCTTCCAAATATTTCTTGTGACTTTGCAATTAAAAACTGTAAACCTATTGTTCTATCTAAAACATATTCGTCCCACCAAAGAGGAATTATCCAGTTACCTTTATCCAATATCCATCTAGCTTGTAGGGCATAAAATCCTTCATCAAAAGCAATGTAACTTCTTTTTCCCAAATAAAATATGAGAGGAATAAAAATTAATAGTTTATACAGATTTTTAAATTTTAAAATTCTATTTATCATTTTGTTTTTCATTTGCTTTTGAAATGCCGATAATTGGAATTGAACCAATGACCTACTGTTTACGAGACAGTTGCTCTACCGCTGAGCTATACCGGCAATATTAAAATATTAATATTTTCATATAGACTTCATATTATAATTGAAAAAATTTATGTCAAAAATAGATCCTGAATTAAAAAAGAAATTATTAAAGGAATCTCAGGCTCCCTTTAAGGGATTAAGGAGAATATTGTGGATAGCTTTTAGTGGTTCGGCTTTTTTAGGACTTTTAATTATGCTTTCTAGAATTGCTAGCGGAAATGAATTTCAGCAAAATAATCTTTTGATACAACTTGGAGCTTGTATAGTGTTTCCTATTTTGTTATTTCTCGATAGAAATAAAGAAGACTAAGTTAATTTTTATTTAACGTTCGTCTTTTAGTAACAAACTTGAATGCCTCGATTATATCTCCCTCATTCCAAGAAGAAAATTTATCGCACCCAACTCCACATTCAAAACCTGTATTTACTTCTTTTACATCATCTTTAGACCTTTTCAAAGAGTCTAAATTACCTTCAAAAATTACTTTATCTGATCTAAGAACTCTTAGAGAACAATTTCGTTGTAGTTTACCGTTTTGTATGTAACATCCAGCTATAGCACCTTTCCCAACAGCAAAAGTTGCTCTAACTTCGGCTTGTCCTAATGATTCTTCAACAAGGTCAGGTTCCAGTAGACCTTCCATCGCTAACTGAATATCTTCTAAAAGTTTATAGATTACTTCATACTCTCTTATATCAACATCATTCGCGTCAGCTGCTCTCTTTGCACCAGAAGCTAACGATGTATTGAAACCGATTATCACAGATCCAGATGCAGCTGCAAGGTCTATATCTGTTTCAGTTATTTCGCCAGGTGCGGATAGTAAAACTCTTACTTGAACTTCATTTTTTGGTAATTGTTCCAATGAGCCCAGTATCGCTTCAACACTTCCTTGAACATCAGCTTTAAGAATTAAGTTTAACTCTTTCAGCTCTCCATCATTTGCTTGAGTTGATAAAGAGGATAAGCTAACTCTTCTAGATGCCATTTGTTGTGCTAATTTTGTTGCTCGCGCATCAGTAGCCCTATCGCCAACAATAGCTCTAGCTGTTTTTTCATCGGGGTAGACTTCAAATTCATCCCCCGCGGTTGGCACTTCACTGAATCCGAGAGCCTCTACTGGGAAGGAAGGACCCGCTTCTTTGATTCTATTGCCATGTTCATCAACCATTGCTCTGATTTTCCCAAGTACTGAACCTGCAGCTAAAACATCGCCAGATTTTAATGTGCCATTTTGGACTAGTAAAGTAGCAACAGGTCCTTTAGCTTTATCTAAGTGGGCTTCAATTACAGTTCCCTTAGCTAATCTCTCAGGGTTAGCCTGAAGATCTTCAACTTCTGAAACTAATACAATCATTTCCAGTAATTTATCAATGTTTTTTTTCTTAATGGCACTTACAGGGACCATAACTACATCTCCTCCCCAATCTTCAGCAATTAAATCTTTTTCTGACAACTCTTGTTTGACTTTATCTGGAGAGGCTCCTTCTTTATCAATTTTATTTATTGCTACTACTATTGGTACTTTTGCTGCTCGTGCATGACTAATGGCTTCAAGTGTTTGAGGACGGCACCCATCATCTGCTGCTACTACTAGTACAGCTACATCAGTAACCTTAGTACCTCGTGCTCGCATGGCAGTAAAGGCTTCATGACCCGGAGTGTCAAGGAAAGTTAATTTTTTCTTTTTGGATTCATGTTCAACTTCAACTTGATAAGCTCCTATATGTTGAGTGATTCCTCCTGCTTCGCCTGATGCTACTCTTGATTGTCTTATTGAATCTAAAAGACTGGTTTTGCCATGATCCACATGACCCATAACTGTAATTACTGGAGGTCTTTTGATAAGACTATCAATATCATCTTTTTCAATCATATCCACCGTTTTCTGTGCAGCCTCTTGAATATCATCTTGCAAAACGGGGACTCCAAATTCTTCTGCTACTGTTTCGATAGTTGCCAAGTCAAGACTTTGAGTTACTGTCGCAGTTATTCCTTTAAAGAAAAGGGATTTGATTATTTCAGAACTTTCAAGGCTTAATTTATCAGCTAATTCTTGAACTGTTAAATTATCTTCAGGTACGATAATCATCTCGGGCCTTACTTGTTTTGCCTCTTTGGCTGCCTTTAATTCCATAGCTCTTCTTTTTTGCCGTTGTCTTGTAGTTTCTTTTTTCTTTTTCTTAAATTTTCTTGAAGCTGTTGGTGATTTACTCTCATCAGAAGTTTCTTTTTTGGGACGTGCCAAACTAGCAGATAAAATTGAGACTTTTTCACCTGAATATCCACTAGTTTCAGAGGTCAAGGAATCATCATTCTCACCTATAATATGAACTTTTTGTCTTTGTTTTTGAGGATTTTTATTTCTTAATGCTTCTAGTTTTGCACTATCGTCCCAATCTTTTCTACCAGGTTTCTTTGAACTATTGGCAAATGATCTGTGAGGAGACTTTCTGGAAGGAGGAGGAGTACTTGGACGAAGATTGGGAGCTTTTGCTTTATGTTTGGGAGACTGAATCTCTTTTTTTTCAGTATTAGTTCTATTGATTTTATCTTTATCTGATGCATTTGTTTTTCGCAGTTGCATTAGTTCATTGGGGGCAACTGGTTTCCTTATGCCTGAGGACTTTTGACTATTGAATTTTGAACCAGTTTTGTTTAAATCTCCTTGTCTGTAATTGACATTAGGTCTATTAGGAGCACCAGGCCTATTTCGATTAACTTGTCTATTAACTGCGCCAGGGCTGTTTTGAGTCGCTTGTCTATTTTGTAATCCAGGTCTATTGGGAGTACTAGGTCTATTGGGAGTACTAGGTCTAATGGGAGTATTGGGCTTAATGGGATTACCAGGCCTATTGGGAGCACCAGGCCTATTGGGAGCACCAGGTCTATTAGCTGTATTAGATCTATTAGCTGTATTAGATCTATTAGCTGTATTAGATCTATTAGGGGGAGTATGTTGATTAAGTATGTTCCGATTATGTTGTCTAGTAGGATTTATACGATTTTCTTCTCTCCTTATAGGAGCTCCTACAAGCTCTGGGGTGTTTTTGTCTTTGTTATTCTTTAGATTCTTTGTAGTAGATTTATTAGAACTTTGATCATATTTGTTTGAAACGCGATTTCTGTTTAGAGAATTATTTTTTATGAGTGAATCATTCCCTTTAATATTATTATTTAAATTTTTAGGCTTTTCTATTAACTGAATTGAAGGACTTGCAGCACTTTTTATAGAAGATGCTGTGCTTTTGGAAAAGGGTTGTTTATCTTGGTTAAATTTTTGTAAGGGGGGTTTTGAAGGAATTGTTTTTGATTTGTCTGAATTATTTCTGCTATCTTGATTTCTTAGCTTGTCTTGAGATTTTTTGTTAGAAACAATAGTTGGTTTTTTGGGGTGATTTATTTTATTTGAAACTATTTTGCTCGCTATTCTTTCTGGACTGTCAGGCTTGTTTACTGGTCTTATTAATAGGGGTTTGCTTTTTAAATTTTCTTTTATAGTTTCCGCTTGGTTTTGTCTTTTATTTTTAGGTTTATTATCTATATTGTTTGCATCAATATTTTTTAAATTATCAGATCTTTCTTTAAACGAAGGTTTATTGACGGAAATTATTTTTTCAACTGAACTTTTTTTACTGATAAGATTTTTAATCTTTTTTGCATCCGCCAAACTTATAGAACTGCTGTGACTCTTTACTGAAATTGAAAGTTTTTGCGCAGCATCCAAAATATCCTTATTTTCCAGTTTTAAATCTCTGGAAAGTTCATAAATTCTGATTTTGTCGCTGATGGTCATTAATACTCTGTATTTTAATCTTTATTAATTAAAGATAATTTAATTTAATTATATTCCCTTATTGGGTTAGTTAATTATAGTTTGCATTTCCTTTTCAAAAATATCAAAAAATTCAGCATCTAAAAAGGTTTTTAAAGCTTTTTGAAGCTTTTTTTTAATTTTAGAATCTGTGTAACAATTTTTAGATTTGCAAATGTAAGCAGAACGTCCTATGCCTTTGTGAAACATAATTCCTTGCTTATGATCCTTTGTAATTTTGAAAAGATCTTCCCTATTATAAGTTTGCCTGCATGAGATACATATACGCATAACAGGAGATTTGTTTGTCACCGTGTCTTCTCCTCTGTAGATAATATTTCATTTTCTTTAATATTTCCTTGTTGATCATTTTCTGAAGAGAGATCTCCTTCGTATTGTTCATCTCCATATTCTTGCTCATCCTCAGGAAGAGGATAGAGTTCTCTTAATCTTGCATCTTCTGATGCACGCTCTGCTTGCTCAGCTTCTAATCTTTTTTCAGCTTCTCTTTGTAGATTCTCTTCATCTTCTCTTTGTATTATTAATTTAGCAACTTCTGCATCTTCCGCTTCTTGATTATATTCGTGTGAGTTTTTGACATCAATTTTCCAACCAGTTAACCTTGCAGCGAGTCTTACATTTTGTCCTTCTCTTCCAATAGCAAGACTTAATTGATCTGGGGGAACTAATACATGTGCATGTTGCCCCTCTGGGTCAACTAGTCTAACTAAATCTACTTTTGCTGGACTTAAAGAGTTTAAAATATATTGAATAGGATCAGATGACCATTTAATAACATCAATTTTTTCTCCCCTTAATTCATTTACTACTTGTTGGATTCTTGCACCTCTTGCGCCAATACAAGCTCCCACAGGGTCAACTTCTTGTTCGATACTATCTACCGCTACTTTTGTTCTTGGACCCACAGCTCTAGAAGGAGGGTTGGCTTCTCTAGAAACGGCTACAATTTTTACTGTCCCTTCCTGAATTTCTGGTACTTCATTTTCAAATAAGTAGACTACTAAACCAGCATTAGCTCTACTAACAAATAATTGTGGTCCTTTCCTAGCTATTTCACTAACTTCTTTTAAAAATACTTTAAATGTTGCGTTTGCTCTATAGTTGTCATTAGGTAATTGATCCCTTTTTGGCAGTTCTGCCTCTACCTCAGGTCTGCCGATTCCTGAACTTACACCCATAATTATTGATTGCCTCTCAAATCTTATAACTCTTGCAGTTAAAACAGGGTCCTCCAAATCTGCAAATTCTTCTTGGATCATTTTGCGTTGTTGGTCTCTCAATTTTTGAGCTAAAACTTGTTTTGTTGTTGATGCAGCCATACGCCCAAAATCTTCTTTTTCTGGAGTAACGTCTAAAACGACCGTATCACCTACTTGAGCATCATCAGCCACTTGTTTAACTTCTAGAAGAGAGATTTGATGATCTTCGCTTTCAACCTCTTCTACAATTATTTTACTTGCTAATATTCGATACCCTTCCTCATCTAAATCTAATCCAACATCAAAATTATTAAAATATTCTTCATCAAAAGGATCTTCGTTAAAACCAATGTAGAAAGTTCTTCTATATTTTTCATAACCTTTTAGTAAAGCTTCGCGCAGAGCTGCTTCTACAACGTTAGGAGGTAATTTTTTTTCCTCACTAATGTCTTCAATAAGATTGTTTAAACCTGGGAGAATAACTAATGCCATCTATGATGGGAAAAATGAATAATGGTTGAAAATTAATTAATCTTTTAATGTGCAAAGACTAATCCTTAGTACTTCATTAAAAGGGATTTTTTTTATTTTACCTTTTATGTTAATGGCTAAATAATCTTTAGACTTTTCATAAAGTAAACCATTCAAATTTTTAATTTTAGAATTCTTTTGGTTTAACTCAACATTAACTGGAAAACCTTTAAAAGTTTTGAAGTCTCTTTCTGAGGTTAAATCATCACTGACACCTTGACTACTAATTTCTAAGACATATGAACAATTTAAAAGATTTGAATTTTCAATTTCATTAGATGCTGGGGTATTAAATTTTGAACAATCATCAATTGAAATATCATTCCCATTAGTTTTTTTTATTGTAATTTGCAAAATAATTGGATTTTGATTAGTTTGGATATCTAAACTACAAATCTCAAAATCATATTCCTTGGCAACTTTTTGAAGAATTATTTCTAGTTTATTTTTGTTTTCTTTATTCAATTTTTTTAATTTATTTAGTTTTATTCTCACATATTTAAATATTATTTTTTGGTAAAGAGAAAGATTTGTATTTTATGGATGTAAACAAATAAACAACACTTATTTTTTTATTCAATTAGATTTACTTAATCAATACTGAAACTATTTAGGTAAATGAAATTTTTAAAGATTAAATTTATTGATTTAATCAAAATGTTTATCATTGTCTGTTTTTGTTTAGTAAATTTCTCTCACAAAACTGAGGTTTTAGCTCTAAATTCTTTCGAGACTCATAATTTTGTTTCAGATGCAGTTAAAAATGTTGGTCCTGCTGTTGTAAAAATTGATACTGAACGATTAGTTGAAAGACAACAATTTGATCCGACTTTGTTAGATCCTTTATTAAGGGATCTACTTGGAGAAACTGGTATGACTCCCGATAGAGAGAGGGGTCAAGGTTCAGGGGTAATTATTGATAAAAATGGTTTGGTTCTAACTAATGCTCATGTCGTAGAAAGAGTTGATAATGTTTCAGTAACTTTGGCAGATGGAAACATTCTCGAAGGTAAAGTTTTGGGGACAGATGCAGTAACTGATTTAGCTTTGGTTAAGATTGATGACTCTACTAGTTCTGTTTTTGCGCCTCTCGGAAATTCTGAAGATCTTGAAGTCGGAGATTGGGCAATAGCTCTAGGTACTCCTTATGGTTTAGAAAAAACAGTTACACTCGGGATAGTTAGTAGTCTACATAGAGATATTAACAGTTTGGGATTTTCAGACAAAAGGCTTGATCTTATTCAAACTGATGCGGCAATAAATCCAGGTAATTCTGGCGGACCACTGATTAATTCAAAGGGAGAGGTAATAGGAATCAATACCTTAGTAAGAAGCGGCCCTGGTGCAGGGTTAGGCTTCGCAATACCTATTAATTTAGCAAAAAGAGTTTCTGACCAGCTTTCTAAAAATGGAGAGGTTATCCATCCATATTTAGGAGTACAATTAATTTCTCTGAATCCAAAAATTGCTAAAGAACACAATAAAGATCCTAATTCAATGGTGCAATTACCTGAACGATCTGGAGCGTTAATTCAAGCTGTCATACCAAATAGTCCTGCAGAAAAAGCTGGCTTAAGAAGAGGTGATTTAGTAATAGCCGCCGAAAATATTTCTATAGAAGAACCCAAAGCTTTACTTAACGAAGTAGAAAAAGCTCAAATAGGACAAGTTTTTCTCTTGAATGTTTTAAGAGAAAACAAGGAGATTAAGGTAAATATCACACCAGAGGCACTCCCAGGTTTGACATAAATCACCCATTGAAATTAAATAATCTATAAAGCTAAAAAAAAATTTTGGATTCTCAGACTCAAATGAAGAAAATAGTTGCTGATGCAGCTATTAAAGAAGTTGAAAGTGAAATGATACTTGGCTTAGGATCTGGATCAACTGCTGCACTTATGATAAAAAGTCTTGCGGATGAAATTCACTCAGGCAAATTGAAACATATAACAGGAGTTGCAACCTCCTTTCAATCAGAAGTCCTCGCACTAGAACTTGATATACCTCTTATTGACTTAGCATCAGTTTCTCGAATTGATTTGGCTATTGATGGAGCAGATGAAGTAGATCCTGCCTTCCAATTAATTAAAGGAGGAGGAGCTTGCCATGTTAGAGAAAAGTTAGTGGCATCTAAAGCTGAGAAATTGTTAATTGTTGTTGATGAATCCAAGATGGTACAAAATTTAAATAAAACTTTTCCGCTCCCTGTAGAGGTCCTTCCAAATGCCTGGAAGCAGGTTAAGGATATGATTTCAGAAATGGATGGATGTTCTACTCTAAGGATGGCCCAAAAAAAAGCAGGACCTGTTGTTACTGATCAGGGTAACTTGATACTGGATGTATTATTTAATGATGGTATTAAGAATCCCAAAGATATAGAAATGAGTATAAATAATATTCCTGGAGTCTTGGAAAATGGATTATTTGTTGATATTACAGATAAAGTTTTAGTAGGCAAAATTGAGAACAAAATTCCATTAGTTTACTCACCCACCAAAGTTTGCTAATCTTCAAATCTCATTTGAACAGAATTAGCATGACTTTGAAGCCCTTCACTTAGCGCGAGATTTATAATGTCTAAACTATGAACTTTTAAACTTTCTTCGTTAAATTCTATTATTGAAGTATTTTTCATGAAAGTCTCAACTCCCAAAGAACCACTGAATCTTGAATTCCCTGAAGTTGGTAAAGTGTGATTTGGCCCAGCCAGATAATCTCCAACAGCTTCAGGTGTCCATTTCCCTAAAAATATAGCTCCTGCATTTTCAATACCTTTAATAATTTCTCTTGGATCATAAGTAATAATTTCTAAGTGTTCTGGGGCGAATTGATTGCTTAGTTCAATACATGATTCATAATTTTCGCAAATAACTATTAATCCCCAATTGTTGATTGATTGCATACAAATTTCTTTTCTTTGGTGATCCTCTATTGTTCTATATAACTCATCAAAAACTTCTTCAGCCTTGGCTTGCGATGTAGTAAGAAGTATTGAGGAAGCCAAAGGATCATGTTCTGCCTGAGCTAGTAAATCAGATGCTATTTGCGAGCTTTTAGCAGTATCATCTGCAATGATTAATATTTCACTTGGACCAGCCAGGGAATCAATTCCGGTAGATCCATAAATTAGCTTTTTAGCATTAGTTACATAGATATTCCCTGGTCCTGAGATTACATCAACTTTTTTAATTTGCTTCGTGCCAAAGGCTAATGCGCCAATTGCTTGGGCGCCCCCAATTCTAAAAACTTTATCAATACCGCATAAGTAAGCTGCTGCTAACACAGTTTTGTTTATTAGCCCTTCTTTATTTCCAGGAGAAACCATTGTTATTTCTTCTACTCCTGCTACTTTTGCTGGGATTGCATTCATCAAAACTGTGCTGGGATAAGCAGCTCTACCTCCAGGTATATATATACCTGCATTTTTTACTGGTTTCCATCTCCTTTGCACCAAGTCACCATGTTCACCTTTAATAGTGAAAGATCTTGGGATCTCTTGTTCATGAAATGTTTTAATTCTTTTATAGGCAACTTCTAATGAACTTTTTAAATTGCTGTCAATGTCATTCCATGCATCCCTTAAATCATTCGTGCAAACTTGCATAGGGTCAGGAGTAAAACCATCAAATTTTTTTGTATAGTTTTTTACGGCTTCATCTCCATTATTTTTTACTTCTTTAAGAATTTCCTCAACAATTGAATTTATCTTTTTATTGTTTTCGGAAGTAGTTCTAGCAGAAATTCTATTTAATTCTTGAATAGCATTCTGTTTATTATTTATGATCTTCATATTCTTAATTTTTTGCAAATTTTAAGTCTAAAGAACTAATTTAATGACCTTTTAAATTATATATTATTGATTAGTAGTCTATTTATTTGTTATGATAATTTTTCTACTATAAAAATTACTCTCTGTGGCCAATAACAAATCAGCGAAAAAGAGAATTCAAATTGCCGAAAGAAATCGTTTAATCAATAAGTCTTATAAATCAACGGTTAGAACTTTGACAAAAAAAACGTTAGAAAATTGTGAAAAATATAAAAAAGAACCAAATGCTGATAACAAAAACTTGGTTCAATCAAGCCTTAGTATTGCTTTTAGTTTGATTGATAAAGCAGTTAAAAAGAATGTACTTCATAAGAATAATGGGGCTAACAAAAAATCTAGAATTAATAAAATAGTAAAAGCTACTCTCACAACAAACTAAATAGCAAGATTATGATATGAGGGATATTGAACTCATAGACTCACACTGTCATTTAATATTTGAAAATTTTGAACAAGACCTTGAAGATGTTGTCTCAAGATGGCGTTCTAGAGGTGTAAAGAAATTGCTTCATGCTTGTTGTGAATTATCAGAAATTCCTAAATTAAAAAAAATTTCCCAAGAATTTGATGAAATTTATTATTCCGTAGGTTTACATCCTCTTGAAGCACATAAATGGGAAAGAAACTACAAATCTTTATTACATAATGCAGTTCAAGAAGATAACAGAGTTGTTGCTATAGGAGAGTTAGGCCTAGATTTTTTTAAAAGCGAAAATAAAAAGAAACAGATTGATGCACTTATGCCGCAAATGGAGTTGGCATTTGAACTAAACTTACCTGTAATTATTCATTGCAGAGATGCCGCAAATGTAATGATTAATATATGTAGTAATCTAAATAAAAAAGGAAGATGCCCAAGAGGAGTACTTCATTGCTGGACAGGAACTCCTAATGAAATGAAGCAATTTTTGGATCTTGGTTTTTATATAAGTTTTAGTGGAATAGTTACATTTCCCAAAGCACATGAAATTCATGAGTGCGCAAAAATAGTCCCTTGTGATAGATACTTGATTGAAACTGATTCACCCTTTTTAGCTCCTGTCCCTCATAGAGGTAAAAGAAATGAGCCGGCTTTTGTAGAAAACGTAGCTAATTTTCTTTCAAAATTACGATCAACTGAATTAATTAATATTGCCGCAGAGTCATCTAGGAATGCTGAAGATTTGTTTAAATTTAACTTGATAAATAGGCTAAAGGGGTGCTAGGATTTAAAATTACTGGAAATTTTCTTAATTATTTAGTATTCGATCTCTTAAAGATGGTTAATAGCCATTATATCTAGAAATTAAATTTTACGTTTATTTTTTGGGTATATATCAAAAACAAGAATAAATCTTGGTTTCATAATCTAAGAGTTCAATTACAAATTAATAAATTAAGTACAATTATAGTAAACATTAAATCTTACATAATAACGGGTTTTATTGGATGAGCAGTAGCGCTTTACAGGTAGCAAAAACAGCTACTTATCTACCGGATTTAGTTGAGGTACAGAGATCAAGTTTTAAATGGTTTTTAGAAAAGGGTTTAATTGAAGAATTACAAAATTTTTCTCCAATTTCTGACTATACGGGCAAGTTAGAATTACATTTTATTGGAGAAGAATATAGGTTAAAGAGACCTAGGCATGATGTAGAGGAAGCTAAAAGGCGTGATGCTACTTTTGCTTCTCAAATGTATGTTACATGTAGATTAATAAACAAAGAAACAGGAGAAATTAAAGAGCAAGAAGTATTTATAGGTGAGTTACCATTGATGACAGAAAGAGGTACTTTCATTATTAATGGAGCAGAAAGAGTAATAGTTAATCAAATTGTTAGAAGTCCAGGAGTTTATTTCAAAGATGAACAGGATAAAAATGGTCGAAGGACATATAACGCAAGCGTTATTCCCAACAGAGGTGCATGGTTAAAATTCGAGACAGATAAAAACAACTTACTTTATGTGAGGGTTGATAAAACTAGAAAAATCAATGCTCATGTTCTCATGAGAGCTATGGGACTATCAGATAATGATGTAGTAGATAAACTGAGACACCCGGAGTTTTATCAACAAACAATTGATTCGGCAAATGATGAAGGTATAAATTCAGAAGACCAGGCTTTATTAGAGCTTTATAAGAAATTACGCCCCGGTGAGCCACCTTCGGTATCTGGTGGTCAACAACTTCTTTACAGTAGATTCTTTGATCCCAAAAGATATGATTTGGGAAGGGTTGGTAGATATAAAATTAACAAGAAATTAAGGTTAACTGTTCCAGATGATGTTAGAACACTTACCCATGAGGACGTTCTCACTACTATAGATTATCTTATCAACTTAGAGCTTGATATAGGGGGCGCGACTTTAGATGATATTGATCACCTTGGTAATAGAAGAGTTAGGTCCGTTGGGGAACTTCTGCAAAACCAAGTTAGGGTGGGTCTTAATCGCTTAGAGAGAATCATTAAAGAAAGAATGACTGTTGGCGAGACAGATTCTCTTACTCCAGCTCAGTTAGTAAATCCAAAACCTTTAGTTGCGGCTATTAAAGAGTTCTTTGGGTCAAGCCAATTAAGTCAATTTATGGATCAAACGAATCCATTGGCGGAATTAACCCATAAAAGAAGAATTTCAGCACTAGGTCCTGGTGGCTTGACTAGAGAAAGAGCAGGATTTGCTGTAAGAGATATTCATCCTTCACACTATGGAAGGTTATGTCCTATTGAGACTCCTGAAGGTCCAAATGCAGGACTTATTAATTCACTTGCTACCCATGCAAGAGTAAATGAATATGGCTTTATAGAAACTCCTTTTTGGGAAGTAGATAAAGGTAGAGTTCTGA
The DNA here is from genome assembly GCA_003216135.1 of Prochlorococcus sp. AG-409-A22. Lineage (GTDB taxonomy): Bacteria > Cyanobacteriota > Cyanobacteriia > PCC-6307 > Cyanobiaceae > Prochlorococcus_A. The sequence goes on from QCJI01000001.1 coordinate 77,519, forward strand.
AAGAAGGTAATCCTGTTTATTTATCTGCGGATTTAGAGGATGAGTGTAGGGTTGCTCCAGGAGATGTAGCTACAGACAAAGATGGAACGATACTTGCAAATTTAATACCAGTTAGATATAGACAGGATTTTGAAAAAGTACCTCCTCAACAAGTTGATTACGTGCAGCTTTCTCCTGTTCAGGTTATTTCAGTTGCGACTTCACTCATCCCCTTTTTGGAACATGACGATGCAAATAGGGCACTGATGGGATCAAATATGCAACGCCAAGCTGTGCCATTGCTTAGGCCAGAGCGCCCGTTAGTTGGTACAGGCTTAGAATCTCAAGTTGCAAGAGACTCAGGGATGGTACCCATAACAAAAGTAAATGGAACCATTTCCTATGTTGATGCTAATGAGATTGTTGTTAAAGATGAAGATGGTAATGATCATTTTCATTATCTGCAAAAATATCAGAGATCCAATCAAGATACTTGCCTTAATCAAAGACCAATTGTAAATATTGGAGATCAAGTTATATCAGGACAAGTTCTTGCTGATGGATCCGCATGTGAAGGAGGGGAGATAGCTTTAGGACAGAATGTCTTAATTGCTTACATGCCATGGGAAGGTTACAACTATGAAGATGCAATTCTTGTTAGTGAAAGAATGGTTACTGATGATTTATATACATCGGTACATATCGAAAAGTATGAAATAGAAGCTAGACAAACAAAGTTAGGTCCTGAAGAAATCACAAGAGAGATTCCTAATATTTCGGAAGAAAGTCTGAATAATCTTGATGAAATGGGAATAATCAGGATAGGAGCTTTTGTAGAAAGTGGAGATATTCTAGTGGGTAAAGTGACTCCAAAAGGAGAATCAGATCAACCACCTGAAGAAAAACTTTTAAGAGCAATATTTGGTGAAAAAGCTCGAGATGTTAGGGATAACTCTCTTAGAGTACCTAAAACAGAAAAAGGAAGAGTTTTAGATGTTCGTATCTACACTAGAGAACAAGGTGATGAGTTACCTCCTGGGGCAAATATGGTTGTTAGAGTTTATGTTGCCCAGCGGAGAAAAATTCAAGTTGGTGATAAGATGGCTGGAAGGCATGGAAACAAGGGCATAATTAGTAGAATTTTACCTAGAGAGGATATGCCCTATTTACCTGATGGCACTCCTGTTGATATCGTGCTTAATCCTCTTGGCGTTCCAAGTAGAATGAATGTAGGCCAAGTCTTTGAATTGTTAATGGGCTGGGCTGCTTCGAATTTGAATTCCAGGGTTAAGGTTGTACCATTTGATGAAATGTATGGTCCTGAAAAATCACATCAAACTGTTCAAGCATTTTTAGAAGAGGCTGCTAAGCAACCTGGGAAGGCTTGGGTTTATAATCCTGATGATCCTGGAAAATTATTACTAAAAGATGGCAGAACTGGCGAACCTTTTGATCAGCCTGTTGCCGTTGGATATTCTCATTTCCTTAAGTTAGTTCATTTAGTAGATGATAAAATTCATGCTAGATCTACTGGTCCTTACTCTCTTGTTACACAACAACCCTTAGGAGGTAAAGCTCAACAAGGTGGTCAAAGGCTAGGTGAAATGGAAGTATGGGCTCTTGAGGCTTATGGTGCTGCTTATACTCTTCAAGAACTTTTAACAGTCAAATCAGATGATATGCAAGGAAGGAATGAAGCCTTAAACGCTATTGTAAAAGGTAAGCCTATTCCTAGACCTGGGACTCCTGAATCATTTAAAGTTCTGATGAGAGAATTACAATCTTTAGGTTTAGATATTGGTGTCTATACGGATGAAGGTAAAGAGGTAGATTTAATGCAAGATATAAATCCAAGGAGGAATACTCCCTCAAGACCAACATATGAATCTCTTGGAACCTCTGAATATGAGGAAGATTAAATACTTTATTAAAACTTTCTAATTTAAATCTCCTAAAAATGACAAACAGCAACTTAAGAACTGAAAATCACTTCGATTACGTCAAAATTTCAATTGCTTCTCCGCAAAGAATAATGGATTGGGGACAGAGGACATTGCCTAACGGACAAGTAGTAGGGGAAGTTACTAAACCTGAGACTATTAACTATAGAACACTAAAACCAGAAATGGATGGTTTGTTTTGTGAAAAGATTTTTGGCCCGTCAAAAGATTGGGAATGTCATTGCGGTAAGTATAAAAGGGTTAGACATCGTGGAATTGTCTGCGAGAGATGTGGGGTTGAGGTAACGGAAAGTAGAGTTAGAAGACATAGGATGGGTTATATAAAACTTGCGGCCCCAGTCTCACATGTTTGGTATTTGAAAGGCATTCCAAGTTACGTAGCGATCCTTTTAGATATACCGCTAAGAGATGTAGAACAAATAGTTTATTTTAATTGTTACGTCGTTTTAGATCCTGGAGATCATAAAGAGCTTAAATACAAACAATTACTCACTGAAGATGAATGGTTAGAAATTGAGGATGAAATTTATGCAGAGGATTCAACTATTGAAAATGAACCGTTTGTTGGTATAGGTGCTGAGGCTCTTAAGCAATTACTTGAAGACCTTGATTTAAATCAGGTTGCTGAAGAGCTTAGAGAAGAAATTACAAATAGCAAAGGTCAGAAAAGAGCAAAACTTATTAAAAGAATAAGAGTTATTGATAATTTTATTGCAACAAATGCAAAGCCAGAGTGGATGGTATTAGACGCAATTCCTGTTATCCCTCCTGACCTGCGTCCAATGGTTCAGCTTGACGGAGGAAGATTTGCAACATCTGATTTAAATGATCTATATAGAAGAGTTATAAATAGGAATAATAGACTAGCTAGGCTTCAAGAAATATTAGCACCGGAAATTATTGTAAGAAATGAAAAAAGAATGTTGCAGGAAGCAGTTGATGCCCTTATCGATAATGGAAGAAGAGGGAGAACTGTTGTTGGAGCAAATAACAGAGCTCTAAAATCTCTTAGCGATATTATAGAGGGGAAACAGGGAAGATTTAGACAGAATCTTCTTGGTAAACGTGTTGATTATTCTGGAAGGTCTGTAATAGTAGTGGGACCCAAGTTGAAAATGCATCAATGTGGTCTCCCAAAGGAAATGGCTCTTGAGCTCTTCCAACCGTTCGTAATTCATAGATTAATACGTCAAAATATTGTAAATAATATAAAAGCGGCAAAAAAATTAATACAAAAAGCTGATGATGAAGTTATGCAAGTACTTCAAGAAGTTATAGAAGGGCATCCAATACTTTTAAATAGGGCCCCAACTCTTCATAGATTAGGTATTCAAGCTTTTGAACCGAAATTGGTTGGAGGAAGAGCAATTCAACTTCATCCTCTAGTTTGTCCTGCATTTAATGCTGATTTTGATGGAGATCAAATGGCTGTTCATGTTCCTTTAGCTTTGGAGGCACAAACAGAAGCACGTATGCTTATGTTGGCTAGTAATAATATTCTTTCTCCTGCGACAGGGGAACCAATTGTTACTCCATCTCAAGATATGGTTTTGGGATCTTATTATTTAACCGCTTTGCAACCGAATTATAAAAAACCAGATTTTGGAGATAAAAATAGTACTTTTGCTTCATTAGAAGATGTGGTTTTTGCTTTTGAAGATAAAAGAATTGGATTACATGAATGGGTATGGGTCAGGTTTAATGGTGAAGTGGAAGATGAAGAAGAAGCGATTCATCCAAAAGAATCTAAAGAATTAGAAGATGGTTCTAGATTAGATATTTGGAATTTAAGGAGAGATAGATTCGATTCTCAGAATAAATTAATTAGTAGATTTGTTTTGACAACAGTTGGAAGAGTAGTAATGAATTCTACAATTATTGACTCTGTATCTAAAACGTAATTTTAAAAAACTCACTATTCAATTATTAAAAAATCATGACATCATCTAAAACTAAAAAAACTTCGAGAGTACGTAAAACCTCTAAAAACTCTAAAAAGAGTAATAAGGTCATTATGCCTGTTTTAGCAAAAACGCCTGCGTCATTTAAAAATAAAGTAGTGGATAAAAAAGCTCTAAAAAATTTAATGTCTTGGGCTTATAAAACTCATGGCACGGCAGTAACTGCAGCTATGGCTGATAATTTAAAGGATTTAGGTTTTAAATATGCTACCCAAGCTGCTGTTTCGATTTCAGTGGATGATTTAAAAGTTCCTGAAGCTAAGCAAGATTTGATAGGTCAGGCTGAAGAGCAAATTACCGCAACTGAAGAATGCTATAGACTTGGTGAAATTACAGAAGTTGAGAGGCATACAAAAGTTATTGATACCTGGACAGAAACTAATGAGAGATTAGTCGATGCAGTAAAAAATAACTTTAATCAGCATGATCCTCTTAATTCAGTGTGGATGATGGCAAATTCCGGGGCTAGGGGTAATATGTCGCAGGTAAGACAACTGGTTGGGATGAGAGGATTAATGGCTAACCCTCAAGGAGAAATTATTGACTTGCCTATAAGAACAAACTTTAGAGAAGGACTTACTGTTACCGAATACGTGATTTCTTCGTATGGTGCAAGGAAAGGATTGGTTGATACTGCTTTGAGAACAGCAGACTCTGGTTATTTGACTAGAAGATTAGTAGATGTTGCTCAAGATGTAATTGTCAGGGAAGAAGATTGTGGAACAGAACGTTCAATAATTGTCGAGGCTGAAGATGGTAAATTTGGCACAAGACTTCTTGGAAGGTTGACCGCTGTAGATATTTTAGATTCTGAAAATAACTTAATTGCTCCTAAAAATACTGCAATAGACCCCTCATTGTCCGCAATAATTGAGTCCTCATCAATTACCAAAGTGGATATTAGATCTCCATTAACATGTGAAGCAAATAGATCAGTTTGTCGGAGATGTTATGGATGGGCATTGGCTTATAATCATTTAGTTGATTTAGGAGAGGCAGTTGGAATAATTGCCGCTCAATCTATTGGGGAACCTGGAACTCAATTGACAATGAGAACTTTCCATACTGGAGGTGTATCAACAGCCGAAAGTGGAGTAGTAAGATCAAAGATTGCTGGTAAAGTTGAATTTAGTGCAAAAGCAAAACTTAGAGGTTATAGAACCCCTCATGGAGTAGAAGCTAAACAGGCTGAAGTTGATTTCTTTTTAAAGATTCTTCCGACAGCAGGTAACTCAAATAAGGCTCAGAAAATTGAAGTTTCTAGTGGATCTCTTTTATTTGTAGAAAATGGTCAAGAAATTGATGCTGATACAACTGTTGCTCAAATTAGTGTGGGAGCTGTTAAGAAGAGTGTTGAAAAAGCCACTAAAGATGTTATTTGTGATTTAGCTGGTCAAGTAATGTATGACAAAGTTATTCAACCAAAAGAGGTTACAGATAGACAAGGAAATATTACTTTAAAAGCTCAAAGATTAGGTAGATTGTGGGTTCTTGCTGGCGACGTATATAATTTACCTCCTAATGCAAGACCTGTAGTTTCATCTTTTAGCAATGTCGAAGAAGGTACTGTTTTAGCTGAAGCTAGTCAATCTAGTGAGTTTGGTGGAGAAGTTCGATTAAGAGAATCAATAGGAGATTCAAGGGAAGTGCAAATTGTTACTACTTCAATGACTATAAGTAATTTTAAATTAATTGAAGAAGCTACACATTCTGGTCAAATATATCATTTGGAATCTAACGATGGGACTTCGTATCGATTGAATACTACTCCTGGTAATAAAATTAGTAGTGGGCAAGTTATAGCTGAGTTAGCCGATGAAAGATTCCGAACAAAAACTGGTGGATTAGTAAAATATGCTCCTGGATTAAGCGTCAAAAAAGCGAGATCATCCAAAAATGGTTTTGAAGTTAGTCAAGGTGGAACATTACTTTGGATCCCACAGGAGACGCATGAAATAAATAAAGATATCTCTTTATTAATGACTGAAGATATGAAATGGATTGAAGCAGGAACAGAGGTTGTGAAAGATATTTTTAGTCAAACATCAGGAATTGTAACAGTGACTGAAAAGAATGATATTTTAAGGGAAATCACAGTCAGAAATGGTACTTTTCATGAGTGTGACGACGAAGAAGTTTTGAGTCGATTTAATGAGGAAGGCACATTAGTTAGTCCAGGGGAAAAGATTATGGATGGAGTAGATAATAAAGAAATTCTCTTTGTACAGAAATTAGAAACTCCTAAATGCAGGGGTTTGTTATTAAGAACTGTCGAAGAATTTACTATTCCTGATCAAGCAGAGTTGCCAGAATTAACTCATGTTAAACAAGAAAAGGGTCCCCATCTAGGTTTAAAAGCTATTCAAAGGCTTACTTATAAAGATGGAGAATTAATAAAATCAGTTGAGGGAGTTGAACTTCTTAGAACACACTTAAGTTTAGAAAGCTTTGACGCTACTCCTCAAATGACAATTGATGTTGAGAAAAGTCAAGATAAGAATGATGATTCAATTAATAGATTAAGTTTAGTTATATTAGAGTCTATTCTTGTAAGAAGGGATACAATATCTGACTCTAGTCATGGTTCCACACATACAGAATTACAAGTAAAAAATAATCAAATTGTTCAGGCAGGTAATGTAATAGCTACGACTCAGATACTTTGCAAAGAGAAAGGGATAGTTCAATTGCCAAATGAAATTGATGATGAACCAATTAGGAGGTTAATAGTTGAAAGAGAAGAAGATAAAATTAATATGAAAATCAGCACTAATGCACTAGTAAAGGTTGGTGATCGAGTAGTTGATGGTGACCCTATTAGTGAATCTGAAAAGTCTAATGCTTGTGGTGAAATTGAAAAAATTTCTGGTAATTCTGTGATTTTAAGACTTGGTAGGCCATATATGGTTTCACCCGATTCAGTCTTGCACGTAAAAGATGGAGATTTGGTGCTTAGAGGGGATGGTCTAGCTTTACTCGTTTTTGAAAGGCAAAAAACTGGAGATATTGTTCAAGGTTTGCCAAGAATTGAAGAGTTGTTAGAAGCAAGAAGACCAAGAGATTCTGCAGTTTTATGTAAAAAATCTGGAATTGTTCAGATTAAAGAAGGAAATGATGACGAATCAGTATCCTTGTCAATTATTGAGAAAGATGATGTGATTAACGAGTATCAACTTTTAGCAGGACAGAATATAATGGTTAGCGATGGTCAGGAAGTTAAAGGTGGAGAAATCTTAACTGATGGTCCAATTAATCCTCATGAATTATTAGACTGTTTTTTTACTGATCTAAAGGATCAAAAACCATTATTAGATGCAGCTCGAGAATCTATATCAAAACTACAAAAAAGTATGGTCAACGAAGTTCAAAATGTTTATAAATCTCAAGGTGTAGCAATTGATGACAAACATATTGAAGTCATCGTAAGACAAATGACAAGTAAAGTTCGTGTTGAAGATGCTGGAGATACAACTCTTCTCCCAGGAGAATTAATAGAATTAAGGCAAGTAGAAGATACTAATCAAGCAATGTCAATTACAGGGGGAGCTCCAGCAGAATTCACCCCAGTATTGTTGGGTATAACGAAAGCTTCTCTTAATACAGATAGTTTTATTTCAGCAGCTTCCTTCCAAGAAACTACAAGAGTTCTCACAGAAGCAGCAATAGAAGGTAAATCTGATTGGCTAAGAGGTTTAAAAGAGAATGTAATCATTGGTAGGCTAATACCCGCTGGTACAGGATTTAGTGGATTCGTAGAAGAATTGGCATCAGAAGCAGGCCCTCATCCTGATATTCTTGCTGAAGAATCTGGTGGATACAGGAGAGCTCAGAATTTAAGACCAGATTATACTGTTGACATGCCTCAATCGCCTACAGTTAGTTCTACTGCTATACTTGACGATCCAAGTGATGAAGATCTGGAGACTACAAGAAATAGGCATGGAATTGATCCTAATTCAAGTAATTTCGCAGCCTTTGCAAGACCAAATGCTGAAAATGAATTTTCTGAAGATCAGTTACCAGATCCTGCGGCTTTAGAAGATTTACAAGAAGAAGGCTTGCTTTCTGATGAATAGAAACCATTCTTATTTGCATTCACTAGAATATATTTTTACTTTTAGATGATGATTAAACCTGATATTATCCCAAAAAGAAAATTGCCCCGTTATGGCTTTCATTTTTATAATGAAAGACTTAATGGGAGAATTGCTATGATTGGTTTTTTTGCACTAATTCTTACAGAATTCTTTTTAAAACATGGATTATTAGTATGGTGAAAGTAGTATCTAATCTAACCAGCCAATAATTTGAAAAGTCTTCTTGGAAGTAGTCTTAAAGATTTAGAAAATGTAGCTTTAAATTATGGTCAGGCTGCTTTTAGAGGTCGGCAAATTCACAATTGGATTTATAATTATAAGAATAAGAAAAAAAATATTGATCAAATTGCAGTATTACCTCTTGATTTTAGGAATCAATTAAAGCAAGATGGCTTTCAAGTCAATGATCTTAAATTGAAAGAAAAATATTTAGCTAGTGATGGAACTCTAAAGTTATTACTTTCTACTGAAGATAATGAGAGTATTGAGTGTGTAGGTATACCAGCCGAAAAAAGATTAACTGCATGTCTTTCAATTCAAGTAGGATGTCCTATGGATTGCAAATTTTGTGCTACTGGTAAGGAGGGATTAAAAAGATCTTTAAACGTAAGTGAAATATTAGATCAGATTTTATTTATTGAAAATGAAATGAATAGAAGAGTAACTAATGTTGTTTTTATGGGTATGGGTGAGCCATTATTAAATATTGATGAATTACTTTTATCCATTAGGTCAATAAATGAGGACTTTAATATCAGTCAGAGAAAGATAACTGTAAGTACTGTAGCTATACCGAAAATGATAGCTAAATTATCAGAAAGGTCTTTTCAAGTTTTGGGGAAATGTCAATTTACATTGGCGATAAGCCTGCATGCTTCAAATCAAATAATCAGAGAAATGATTATACCAAGTGCAAAGAATTACAATATCAAAAATATAGTTGAAGATTGCAAGCAATTTGTTAGTAAGACAGGCAGAAGAGTAAGTTTTGAATACTTAATGCTAAGGGGAGTTAACGATAAAATAGAACATGCCGAAGAATTAATTACCCTTCTCAGAGGTTTTCAATGTCACGTGAATTTGATTCAATATAATCAAATAAATGAGGTTGAATTTAAGCAGACTGCTTCAAAGAGTATTCAATTATTTCAATCTAGATTGTCTAATAATGGTATAGCTGTAAGTTTCCGCAAAAGTAGAGGATCAGAAAAAAATGCTGCATGTGGTCAGTTAAGACAAAATGCTAATAATAAATAATCATATTTAAAATTATTTTTTAAATTTATCTTAAACACGTTATTATTAATTTAATTATTTTTTGATTATTGGGTTTTCTTAAAACAAAAGTTTTACCTTTTGCAATTGTTAGCCTTTTTGGGATTGCATTTATTGCAGTGAGTGCAAGAATTTGGTTGCCAGGAGATATGATTGCACCTGCTCCAATTAATTAATATTTATCAATACTTCTAAGTTAAATGACAAACAATAGTGATCCTCAAAAAGAAAGTTTAGCAGAAATAGCAATTGATCCTGAAGTATTAGCTAAAGAATTAGCTTTTGAACTTGAAATAGATCCCTTAGAACAAATAGATTCAGAAAATTTCTCAAAAGGTAATTTAAATATAACTTCAGAGTGCAATGAAGCCCTCAAGTTGCTTAAGGGCAATAGAGAACAAAGAATACAAGGATTAAGAATATTTTGTGAATATAGAGATAAAAGATCTTTTCCCTTTTTACTACCTCTACTTGATCAACCTTGCCCTGTGGAAAGAATGAGTGCAGTATATGCTTTAGGTAGAAATCCTTGTCCTAGCGCAGTTCAAAAACTAGTTAATCTTTTAGAAACAGATGACAATGCTTATGTAAGAAGAGCTACCGCTTGGAGTTTAGCTAACTATGATAATCAAATTGTTTTAAAGCCATTAATAAATGCATTGAAGAATGATGTAGCTGCTGTTAGATTATGGTCCTCTAGCTCTCTAGCGGAAATTGGAAGTATCTCGTCAGAAAACGCTCAATTAGCGGCTGAACAACTTTTGATAAGTTTAAAAATAGATAATGAGACAGGAGTTAGAAGCAATTGTATATGGTCTTTGTCTAGGTTGTTTGAAAAGTTAAACGAAACATTTCAAGAGAGGTTTGTTGATGAATGTACTAAGATAGCTCTATTTGATAAAGAACCCTCAGTAATGGAAGAAGCAAAAACTGCTCTAGACTCGATGGGAATGGAAAGTTTTTATAATTAGACCTGCAATTATTGATAAGATAATATTATTTATTAGACAATCCATATAAAAATAAAAAAAATATTAATTTGTACCAACCGAAACCAATATTTTTCGTTATTTTATATAAAGTGTAAATACTAATTACTTGAATTTAATGCCTCAAAGAACATTAAGATTCAAAATTCACCAAGATGGCAGAGTTGAGGAAACTGTCGAAGGTTTTATTGGAAAGGCATGTAACGATGTCACAAAAAATCTAGAAAATTCTCTTGGGGAAGTAAAGGTTAAAAATCAATCATTAGATGCATTTGTAACCAACCAAGCTAAAAATTCAAGTAAAGTTAACAACGAATCTAATGTCACATTTTAGTACTATTAAAACACAGCTTAAGGAAGTAAAACCCTTAATTAAAGCTTTAAATCAACTTGGTTATTCTATTAATCAAGAGAAAAAATATGTTAAAGGATATAAAGGTCAAGTTACAGATGTAGATATAAGTATGGAATTACAAGGTAATACTATGGTTGGATTTAAATTTAATAAAAATTCTAACTCATATGAGTTAGTCACTGATGTTGATCTTTGGAATTTAGATTTACCTGTGGAAAGATTTATTTCTAAAGTGACACAAATGTATGCATATCATACAATTATTTCAAAAACAGAAGAGGATGGTTACCAAGTTGTTGAGCAACAGAACAAAAATGACGGATCGATAGAATTGGTTTTAACTAAATGGGAAAATTAATATTTGGGCTTTAATCTCACTAAAAATATAGATAACTTTGAAGAAAATAATGATATTACTGGGTTTGAACCAGTCCTGGGAGGTAACTTATGTGAAAAAGCAGTTTGGGTCGATGAGAGTACATGTATAGGTTGCAGATACTGTGCACATGTTGCTACTAATACTTTCATTGTTGATCCAGAATATGGAAGAAGTAGAGCAATTAGGCAAGATGGTGATAGCCTTGAAATCTTGCAAGAAGCTATAGATACATGTCCGGTAGATTGTATCCACTGGGTTAAATTTGAAGAATTGGAAAATTTAGAAAATAGTCTTGATAGAGATATGTTTCAATCATTAGGAAAACTACCAAGAATAAACAAGCATTAATTTTCGATGAATTTGCCTAACCGTAGATTTGGGAGAACAAATTTACAGATACCCGTTTTATCATTAGGGGGTATGAGATTTCAAAAAAGTTGGGAACAATTAGATCTTTCTGAAATTTCATTTAAGGAACAAAAGAAAGTTGAAAATATTTTAAATCTTGCAGATAAATATGGCTTCAGTCATGTAGAGACTGCAAAGGGTTATGGAACTTCAGAAGTTCAGCTGGGAATGTGTTTTAAGAAGATAAAAAAAATACCAAGAATAATTCAAACAAAAATCCCTCCTAATCGTGATCCGAAAATCTTTGAAAAAGATGTTTTTAGAAGCTTTGAAAAATTACAAGTAAAGAAAATTGATTTATTAGCAATACATGGAATAAATTTACCTGAACATCTTGAGCAGGCGGTCAGAGATGGAGGTTGTGTTGCAGTTTTAAGAAAATTGCAAAAAGCAAATTTAATTGGTTCTATCGGCTTCTCAACGCATGGAGAATTATCACTTATAGAAAAGGCAATATCAACAAATTTATTTGATTATGTTAATTTGCACTGGTATTACATCAACCAGTCGAATTCAAAAGTAATTGAATTAGCACATAAATATGATCTTGGAGTTTTTATAATCAGCCCTACTGATAAAGGAGGTCATCTTCATACGCCTTCGACCAAAATGTTGGAATTTTGTAGACCGCTTCATCCTATAGTTTTTAATGATCTTTTTTGTTTAAGGAATAAAAATGTACATACAATTAGCGTTGGAATTGCGAAGGAGAGTGATTTTGATTTGCATTTAAGCGCAGTTTCTTTGCTTGCAGAATCTGAAAAATATATTCCAAAGATAATAAATAGATTAAGAGAAGAATCAATAAAAACTTTAGGTCTTGAGTGGTATCAATGTTGGAATAAAAATTTGCCAAGTTGGCAAAATACACCAGGTGGGATTAATATACCTGTTCTTCTCTGGCTTTCTAATTTAATTGATTGTTTAGATTTGGAGGGATTTGCAAGATCAAGATATCAATTACTTGGTAATGGGAGCCACTGGTTTCAAGGTAATAATGCAAATTCATTAGATGTAAATGTTTCAGAAAGTCAATTATTAAATGTTTTGGAAGGCCATATAAATCCATCGGATGTTTTAAAAAAAATGAGAATCTTAAAAGATAAGTTTGGACAAAAAACAATTCAAAGATTGTCAAATAATTAGGGTGATAATGGTTTTTTTTCAGGTTTGCCAACGCTTCTTGGATAAGTTTCTGGACAAGCTCTGTTTGGCTGAATACAAATAATATTTCTAGTACCTTTATTCCTTGGTAATAAAATTTCTTTTCTTTCTTTAATTTCTCCTCCCAATATTGTTAAGGTATTTTTTAAACTTTTTTCATCTTCCTTACCCCATTTGCCGCAATATAAAACCCCTAATCCTTTTGTCTTCAACATAGGTAATATATATTCTGAAACTGTTGACGGAATACTTACAGCTCTTGTAGTAGCAATATTAAAGCTGTTTCTAAATGAAGGTTGATGAGCGATATTCTCAACTCGGTCGTTGATTACAAATAAATTATTTTTAAAGTTAATAATTTTTTTTAAGCTTTTTAATGCATCTGTTTTTTTCTTTGATGAGTCAATTAAGTATATTTCTGAATCAGGATGTGTTATTGCGTAAGCAAATCCTGGAAAACCACAGCCGCATCCAATATCTAAAAATTTTTTATTATTGAAATTGTAGTTTGGAATAAATTTAAATGGCCAGATGCTATCAAAAACTTGTGATATCCAGTAATCATCTCCTTCAATCAATCGTGTGAGGTTGGTTCTTTTATTTAATTCTCGGAGTTTTATTTGCAGTTCTTTGAACATCAATATTTCTTCTTCAGTTATTAATTCAACAAGTTCAAAAGGTATGCTTTCGTTTCTCATTGCGTTATGAATATTTTCTTTTTGCTTGAAGTAAAAACATTCTATTTCATTAAAATTGATTAGAATATTTTCAAAAATAAAAAAAATATTTTGAAAGGAGATATATCCTACTATAAGATTTTAGGGGTTAATGAAAATGCCTCTAATAATGAATTAAGAAAGGCATTTTGTAGACTTTCTATTGAATTACACCCAGATACCACTTCTTTAGACTTAGAAGAAGCTAAAAATAAATTTCAAAAAGTATTAGAGGCTTATGAAAATCTAAGTAATAGTAGGTTGAGAAAAATATATGATGACAAATTAAAAGAGAAATCTAAAAATGCAAATGAAAAGAGAGTAAATGTTTTTAATTCTGTTTTAATAGATTCTAGTAATCAAAATGTAGTAGGCAATAGGAGACCGTTTTCAAATGGAGAGATTTTTTCATTATTTCTCTTGATAATTATTATTTTTATATGTTTAGTATGCTCTTTTTTAATAGCTTCTTTTACTGGTAAAGAATTAGATACTATACCTCCTTGGCTTGTAAAATGATTATTGATAAGAAACTTTTGTGAATTCTCCTAACACGCCAATCAACCAACATTCGCTACAATCATTAGAATTATGGCTTAATAATTTAGGTGCAAAAAAGGATACTAATAATCCTTCTAAATGGTATTTATTATTATCTAACTGGAAAGCTACTATTTGTTTTGAACAGGAGGATTTAAGTGTTGTCTGGCAGAGTGACGGGGAAGAAACTAAAAGACTATTTTCCTATTGTATTAATAGAGAGGACGTAGAAAATGCAATTTTACAAGGCCCTTAAATTCATCTCTATAGATCATTCAAAGTTTGCCATATTATCTGATAACTTTTGTCTAATTGATCATCGGTAATACAAATTGGCGGCAAAAGATACACTACATTTCCAAGAGGCCTAATAAATAAACCTTTTTCCATTGATAAGCTCTTTATTTTTTTTCCAATATCATTTAAGTAACCAACCTTATTCCCAAGTTCTAAATCAAAAGCAGCTATAGTTCCAGTGATCCTAATTTTTTTTATGAATGGTAATTTTCTAAATTTAAGTAGATGATCAAAATGCTTTTTTTCTAATGAAAGATATTTCAGTGGTTCCTTTTCTAATAAATCAAGGCTTGCATTAGCTGCTGCGCAACCTAAAGGATTAGCAGTAAAACTATGACCATGCCAAAAAGTTTTTCTAGGGGACTCATCTATAAAGGATTGATAAATTTTTTCTTTAGTTAGAGTTATTCCCATGGGTAAGAATCCACCAGTTAAACCTTTTGAAATACTAATTAAATCAGGAATTATGTTAGCTCTTTTAAATGCAAAAAGGCTTCCACATCTTCCAAAACCAGTCAATACTTCATCGGCAATTAATAAAGAATTATTATTTTTTACTACTTCTGAAACTTTTTTAATAAATTCAGGCCTAACCATATTCATCCCTCCAGCACCTTGTACAAGTGGTTCAAGTATTACTGCCACAGTTGGAACTTTAAGAAGAGTAATTAATTTTTGGATTGCTGCATCTTCCTTTCTTTCAACTTCGTCATCGTTTATCCAGGTAGAAGGCCATGGAGCTCTTTTTACTGGGAACATTAGATTATCGAAATTCTCATTAAAAATATTTCTTTCGCCTAAAGCCATTGCTCCAAATGTGTCTCCATGATATGCCCCTTCAAAAGCAATTATTTGGGTTCTTGTTTCTCCTTGATTTTGCCATGATTGGTAAGCAATTTTTAAAGCCACTTCCACAGCAGTAGATCCATTATCCGAAAAAAATAGTCGCTCTAATTTTGTTAACTTGCTGAGTCTTTCTGCTAATGTTTTAGCCTGTGGGTGTAAGAAATCGGCAAATATAACTTGCTCAAGACTTTTAGCTTGATTGAAAATAGCATTTGCAATGTATTCATTACTATGGCCATGAAGAGTTACCCACCAACTACTTATTCCATCGATAAGTTCTTTTTGAGGATCTTTAGTAAATAGAAGTGCATCTTTTCCATGAGTAACTTCTTGTTGAGGTTTGCTTTTGGTGATCTGCGTAAAAGGTGGCCATATATTAGGATGCCAATTTTGATTTTTAGTTTTTGGAACCACAGATTTAATTTAGATTGCTTTTGTATTTAAAATTGAGACTAATTTGTTTTTAATATTAAGTTCTTTCCATAGTATATCTAAATTATTTGAGTCAACTTTGGGAAGGTAAGGAAATTCAGCAATAACTGGTATACGACTAAATTCAACTAATGTTTTGGGATTGTCCAAGTGTTTTTCGCCATTAACAACTAGACCTAAAATATTAATATTTCTTTTTTGTAAGGCTTCAATACTTAGTAGAGTATGGTTTAGAGTCCCAAGTGAGCTCTTACATACAAGTATTACAGGCAGACCCCATTTCTTAATTTGATCTATCTGTAAAAAATTCCGTGTGAGCGGGACCATTAATCCGCCTGCTGTTTCTACTATTAATGGGGCATTAACTTTTGGTAAATGCAAAAAATTGAAATCAATAGTTTTTTGATCTATTTCTGCAGCCCAATGAGGCGATAAAGGTTTCGTAAAGACATATGCTTCGTTTATAATTTTTGCTTTATTTATTCTTGCAAGTTTTTCTAAAGTTTGACTATCAGTTGAATTCTCAATACCACTTTGAATAGGCTTCCAGTAAAAAGCATTTAATCCTCTAACAAAAAAAGAGCTGATTAATGTCTTTCCAATATCAGTATCTGTTCCGCATATTACAAATTGGAATTTGTTATTAATATTGCTCATAATTTTCTCATTATTTGGATAGTAATTTCCCAAGAGAGATTAACTTTATTATTGAAATTCTTAGGCCAAAACTTTTGCATTGCTTTTAACTCTTTAACTGTTTTACGTTTAGACTTTGTGGATTTAGCACCAACATTAACTATACTTCGAAAAAGCTTATAAACATCTGGAAATTGTTCTAAATAAGTGTAGTTTTTTGAATAATATATCTCATTAGAGTTGAAATTCTTTGATAATTCTTCTGCGTTAAGAAAGTGAAGTCCACTATATTCGCTATCAATTTTTATACAAGTTTTTTTCCATTCGGGGAAAGAATCTTTTGTAGGATATGAAATTATTAAAAAACCTCCAGATCTTAATTTACTAAACCAATTTTTTATTATTTCCCCTGGGTT
Source organism: Prochlorococcus sp. AG-409-A22 (assembly GCA_003216135.1). Classification (GTDB taxonomy): domain Bacteria; phylum Cyanobacteriota; class Cyanobacteriia; order PCC-6307; family Cyanobiaceae; genus Prochlorococcus_A. The sequence continues at coordinate 93,970 of QCJI01000001.1, forward strand.
ATCCAACCAGTGTATACAAAAATTAGATGTCATTAGAGCACATTCTTTGATTGAGGGAGGTAAATCATTATTTAAATCCCACAATATTTTTTTACTAGATGATTTATTTTGAAGAAGCATTTTTTTGCTGAAATCAATTCTGGAAACTTTTTGCGTGGAGAATTCTTTTTCTATCTCATCAGCTAATAAACCTGTTCCTGAACCAAGATCTATCCATTCACCATTTTGAGTATTTAATTCTTTTAGATATAAAACAATTTTTTCTGCAAAAACTCTCTGGATGTTTGAAGAATCTAAATAATTGATTGCTGCATTGTCGAAATTATTTCTTATTTTGTCAGCCCACTCTTGATTATGCATTTCAATAATCCAAAGTATTATTTATTATTTCGTACAAATTCAAATTAGTTAAGCAATGTCCTTGATTTGATAATTTAATTAATTTTGGTTTTTTATGAAGTGTTTGACTTAATAACTCAAAAAAGTTTTTGTTTGCATCTTTATCAAGAATCAAATCATTTTCTGATTGTATAAAAATAGTGTCGCAATTTTTATTTAAGAATTCTGGGAAATCTCTATCCTTATTTAGTTCTTTTAAATCATTCAAAAGTAGTGATTTATTTACACTTTTTAGATTTTCATAGAAGATATTTTTGAAATCAATATTTATAGTATTAGGCATAAATGATCTATCTATGAATTCTTTCAACATATCCTTCGTTTGATAGTTCATTATTTTCTTTTCCATTCTTTTGAGAGATCTTACAGTTAAATTTCTTTTATTGCTTAAGGGCAGGAAATTATTAAATGAATTTATGAATACTATATGAGTAGCGTCTTGTAAAAGTCTTTTTTGGATTAAATGAAAACCAAAAGAATGACATAAAACCATTTTAATTTTTTGATTCGATAAATTTTTAATCCATTGTGGTTGTTTTGCATTTTTGTAAAAATATCCTCTTTCATTATCTTGCCAATACCAATTATTTTTCTGAAATTCAACTTTATAAATATCCCAAAAACTTTGATCTAAACCCCATCCATGTTGAGTAATAATTTGTTTCATTTGAAATTTTTTAAAACAGATATAAATTTTTTCATTATGTTTAGATCTAAATTTTTTCTAATTGTTATTCGAATTCTTGATTCGCCAACTGGAACAGTTGGAGGCCTTATCGCAACGGCTAAAAATCCATGTTCTTCAAGATATCTTTGGAGATGCATTGCCTTTTCTTCTTGCCCAACAATGATAGATAAAATGTGAGATTCTCCTCGAACAGAGTAACTAAAATTTTTAAGAATTTCAGCTTTCCATTTTTGCGCAGCGTTCAACAAATCAGCACCCCATTCTTTATTATTTTTAATTTTTTGAAGAGCTGTTAATGCACCTGCACTTAAAGCTGGCGAAAGAGCAGTTGTGTATCTAAATGCTCCACTTGTTTGGATAAGATGTTCACCAATTTTTGAGTTACAAGCGATAAAAGCCCCTCCGCTTCCAAATGCTTTACCAAATGTTCCTGTAATAAGAGTGATGTAATCAGAAAAATTAAAACTCAGACCTTTGCCTTCAGGTCCTAAAATACCGATAGCATGAGCTTCATCCACTAATAATTCAACATTGTATTTTTGAACAATTTTCGTTATTTCTTGTAGAGGAGCAACAGAACCCTCCATGCTGTAAAGAGATTCAACAACTATAAGAATAGAGTTGTGAGTTGTCTTAAATTTACGAATTTTATCTTCTAAATCTTTTAAATTATTGTGAGCAAATCTCACTAGTTTTGATTGAGCAGCTTTTACCCCAACCAACAAAGAGTTATGAATAAATTTATCAGCTATTACAATGCTATTCCTATTGGCTAAAGCTTGAATGGCAGCAATATTAGCTTGGAAACCGCTAGGAAATAGGAGAACTTTTTCTTGATTAAGCCATTCTGCAAGTTCTGATTCTAATAACTTATGTATTGGCCTTGAACCAGTTATAAATCTTGAGCTACCTGAACCTAATCCTTGCAATAAGCTTATTTCGTATGAAGCTTGTATTAAATCTTTATCTCTACTTAATCCAAAATAATCATTACTACATAAGTCTATGAGGGTTTTATTATACGAATTTAGATTTTGAAGTTCATATGGTTTTTTACCCAATGCAAAAGTTTTTAATTTACGAATTCTATTTTTCGGGATGTTAATTTTATTCATTTTTATGTAATTAAAAATAAATGGATTTAATTTTTAAAGATCTAGATTTACTTTTAAAGTTTGCAAGGTATTTATTGTTTATTAATATCTATATAGATCATATCTTAAGAAGTTAACTCATCCTCTCTTCAATCACAATTATTGCTTAATTTAGAGGAATTTTTCCCTTTCCCTCTAGATGATTTCCAAATAGAGGCAATAAAAGCTATAAATAGCGGTAATTCTCTTGTTTTAACTGCTCCAACTGGTTCAGGCAAAACATTAATTGGTGAATTTGCTATTCATAGAGGTTTATCTCATGGAAGCAGAGTGTTTTATACAACGCCTTTGAAAGCCCTATCAAATCAAAAATTTAGGGATTTTGCTAATCAATTTGGTGAAAACTCAGTTGGCCTTTTAACAGGAGATATTAATATCAATAGAGATGCACCGATCTTGGTTATGACAACTGAGATTTTTAGGAACATGCTATATGGAGAATTTGATCAATTTGATGACCCATTATTGAATTTAGAATCTGTAATTCTTGATGAATGCCATTATATGAATGATCCACAAAGAGGAACAGTTTGGGAAGAGACTATAATTCATTGTCCTACTAGAACTCAAATAATAGCTTTATCAGCGACAATATCGAATGCAGATCAACTTCAAAATTGGATAGAAAAAGTTCATGGTCCTACAGTCCTTGTTAATAGTGATACAAGACCAGTTCCTCTAGAATTTAATTTCTGTAGTGCAAAGGGTCTTCACCCACTGTTAAATAATAAGGGTAATGGAATTCATCCAAACTGTAAGATTTGGAGATCTCCAAAAGGACAGAAAAAGAGAGGTAAACAAGGAAGAATAACTCAACCAAAATCTCCAACAATTGCCTTTGTTATTTCTAAACTGGCAGAAAGAAATATGTTGCCAGGAATATATTTCATTTTTAGTAGAAGAGGATGTGATAAGGCTGTTGAAAATATAAAAGATTTATCTTTAGTAAGTTATTCAGAAGCAAAACTTATTTCTCAGAGGTTAGATATTTATCTTGAAAATAATAAAGAAGGAATTAAAGATAAATCTCATTGTGAGGCCTTAAGAAGGGGAATAGCTTCTCATCATGCGGGTTTGCTTCCAGCATGGAAAGAATTAGTTGAAGAACTATTTCAGAAAGGATTGATAAAAGTTGTTTTTGCAACTGAAACTTTGGCAGCAGGTATTAACATGCCTGCCAGAACCACCATTATTTCATCCTTATCCAAACGTACTGAGGATGGACATAGATTATTATTCAGTAGTGAATTCTTACAGATGTCAGGTAGAGCTGGACGAAGAGGAAAGGATTCCCAGGGATATGTTGTGACATTACAAACTAGATTTGAGGGAGCAAAAGAGGCTAGTGCTCTAGCCATTAGCAAGCCAAATCCACTACAAAGTCAATTCACTCCAAGCTATGGTATGGTGCTTAATCTTTTGCAAAACTATAGTTTAGATAAGTCTAAAGAATTAATCAAAAGAAGTTTTGGTAGCTTTTTATATTTAGGAGAATCTTCAGCGGAAAAGATTATTCTTAATAATTTAGATAAGGATTTAGTAGAATTAAAAAAAAGTACATCTAATATTTCATGGCAAGATTTTGATAACTACGAAAAGTTAAAGAACCGTTTAAAAGAAGAAAGAAGATTGTTCAAAATATTGGAAAAACAAGCAGCAGAAAAATTATCAGAAGAGATAACTAATGCACTTCCTTATATAAAAGATGGGAGTTTAATTTCTATCAAAGCACCTCAACTCAATATGAAGGTAGTACCAGCCTTGATTTGCAAGAAAATATATGATGAAAAAAAAATCAAAAGTTTGCTCTGCTTGACAATTGATAATTTATTTATTCTTATAAAACCATCTTATTTGGTCAATATTTTCCCTGATTTAGAAGTGGTAGATATTTTAAACCTTCAGGAACCAAAGATGCATTTTTCAGGAGAACTTGTAAGAGGTGATAATCAATCACAGATTATTGTAAAGAGATTATTGGAAGTTTCTGGCAAAAATGATTTGCTTACTCCTCAATATGATTTAACAACAGAAGTTTTGGAACAAAAGAGACTAATTTCTAATTTAGAAACAACAATAAATAATCACCCTGCTCATAGATTTGGAGACACTAGAAGACTAAAGAAATATAGGAAAAAGATTATTGAGGTGGAGCAAGAAATAATTTCTAGAACTAATATTCTTGAAGATAAAGAAAATTATAACTGGAGAATATTTACTGATTTAATAAAGATCTTGAATCATTTTGGATGTTTAAATGATTTAGAGCTAACTGAAGTGGGACAATCAGTTAGCGCAATAAGAAGTGAAAATGAATTGTGGGTGGGACTTGTTTTAATTAGTGGTTATTTAGATGATTTAGATCCACCTGATTTGGCATCAATTATTCAAGCAATCTGTGTTGATGTTAGAAGACCAAATCTTTGGTGTAATTTTAAACCTTCCTTAAAGGTTATAGACGTTTTTAATGAGTTGGAGGGCTTGAGAAAATTAGTTTTATCTAAACAAAATAAGTTCCATATTGAAACTCCAATTTTTTTAGACATAGAGTTAACCGGAATTATTTCAGAGTGGGCAAGGGGTAAAAAATGGCAGGACCTGATATTTAATACTTCTTTAGATGAAGGAGATGTTGTACGGATTTTAAGAAGATCTATAGATGTTCTTTCTCAAATCCAATACTGCGTAGGAGTTAGCAATAAATTAAAAAACAAAGCAAAGCAAGCCTTAAAAGCTATTAATAGATTTCCTGTTTCCGAATCTGATGATCTGCTAAAAGTTTCTGATAATACTAATCCTGCAACCAAAAGGATTGACAATAGTTCTTAAAAGTTTTCAATTAAATCATTGAATCAGTATTCATTAGTTCATCAAATTGATATTCATTTAAATAACCTAACTTAACAGTTGCCTCTTTTAATTTTATTGATTCATTAAAGGCTAGATTTGCAATCTCAGCGGCTTTTTCATACCCTATTTTGGGGACTAAAGCGGTAATTAGCATGAGAGAATTTTCTAGATTAGAATTTATTGTTTGATAGTTTGGCTCCATTCCTTCAACTAACTTAAGCCTAAAGTTATTAATTGCATTTTTAATCAATTTTAAACTTGTAAGAATATTAAATCCAATTAGTGGCTTATATTCATTCATCTGTAAAGTGCCGCTGGAATTGGCAATTGATACCGCATATTCAAAACCCATTATTTGAGTACATACCATTGATAATGCTTCACATTGAGTTGGGTTAACTTTGCCTGGCATAATAGAACTACCTGGCTCATTTTGAGGAATGATTAACTCATAAATACCTGCCCTAGGACCTGAAGATAATATTTTAATATCATTTGAAATTTTAAATAATGCACCTGCTAAAATCTTTATTTGGCTCATAACTTGTGCTAATCGATCATGTGCTGCCATCCTAGAAAAGTGATTCTTTGATTCATAGAAATGAATATTAGTATCGGCTGAAATTGATTTAATAGATTCTTCTGAAAATTCTTCTGGACAATTAATTCCTGTACCTACAGCAGTTCCACCCAAAGGTAAGAAATATAATTCCTCAAGACTCATTACGAGAGAATCTTCAGCATCTTTGATCTGTTGAGACCATGCAGATATTTCTTGGCCAAGAGTTATTGGTACAGCATCTTGAAAATGCGTTCTACCTATTTTTATAATATTTTCCCATTCGGCACTTTTTTTATCTAGAGCATTGGTAAGTTCTTTTATTGATGGGACTAATTTATTTAGTATTTCAGTTACTACAGAGATTTGAATAGCTGCTGGGAACGTATCATTTGTAGATTGTGATTTATTAACATCATCATTAGGATGAAGCGGATAATGACTACCTAGTTCTGAATTTGTTTTTAAAGAGGCAATATTTGAAATTACCTCATTTATATTCATATTCGTTTGTGTACCGCTACCTGTTTGCCAAATTTTTAAAGGAAACTGTGAATCATGCATTCCATCAAGAATTTCATTAGAGGCCTTTATAATCAGTTCTTTTTTTGCTTTATTTAATAAACCTAAATTGAAATTGGCTATTGCAGCAGCTTTTTTAATCAATGTAAGTGAATAAACCAATTCAATTGGGATTAACTCTTCGCCAATCGAAAAATTGATAATCGATCTCTGAGTTTGAGCCCCCCATAGAGCTCTTGCAGGAACTTCAATTGTTCCCATACTATCTTTTTCAAGCCTAAAGTTTTCCATCGTTATTTGTTTTAAAAACTGTCGTTAAACTTAAAATAAGAATTTGGAACATCTAAATACTTAGCTTTTCCCATATTACATTTAAATTGTTTAGATGAATGGAGGGGTCAAAACATTCTCTTAAATCATTCTCATTTACTAATTCCATAATCTCAGGGTCCTGCTCAATATTTTCTTTGAAATTTCCACTCTCATTATTCCAAGCTTGATGAGCATTTTTTTGAACTAAACTATAAGCCTTTTCTCTTGATAAACCTTTTTCTACGAGTAAAAGCAAAACTTTTTGACTAAAGATAACACCCCCATATATATTTAAATTCTTGAGCATATTTTCAGGATAAACTTTCAAGTTACTTATAATTTCTTTCATCTCCCTAAGCATAAAATGCAAACATATAGATACATCAGGTAACATGATGCGTTCATTAGAACTATGGCTAATATCTCTTTCGTGCCAAAGTGCTACATTTTCAAGAGCTGTTAAAACATAACTCCTCAAAATTCTTGATAAACCGCTTATCCTTTCACTACGTATAGGATTCCTTTTATGTGGCATAGCCGAGCTACCTTTTTGTCCTTTTGAAAATCCCTCTTCAACCTCTAACACATCTGTTCTCTGAAGATTCCTTATTTCAGTTGCGAATCTATCAAGCGAAGCACCGACTAGTGCAATAGTTTGAACATATTCTGCATGCCTATCTCTTGATATAACCTGAGTACTTGCTGTGTCTGGTTTTAAACCTAACAAATCACAAGTAATTTTTTCTACTTCTGGATTTGTATTGGCATAAGTTCCCATGGCTCCACTTATTTGTCCAATGGCAACAGAATCTTTAAGTGTTAATAATCTTTTTTTATCTCTGATAATTTCTGCTAACCATCCAGCCAATTTAAACCCAAACGAAATCGGCTCTCCGTGAATTGCGTGTGATCTCCCAATCATTAAAGTATTTTTGTGTTGTCTAGCTAATAATCGGACTTCGTTTTCTAGCTTTTCTATTTCCTCTAATAACAATTCACATGAATCTTTTAGCTGTAGAGATAAGCCAGTATCAAGTACATCACTACTTGTCATCCCAACATGAATATATCTTCCAGAGTCTCCAACAAATTCATTAATATTTGTAAGAAAGGCTATTACATCATGTTTAACTTCTTTCTCAATTTCTTTTATCCTGGATTCTTCAAATTTTGCCTTTAAGCGAATCTCTGTTAAAGCCTCTTCAGGAATTTTCCCTAGAGAGAAGTTTGCTTGACATGCAGCAATCTCAACTCTAAGCCAACTCTGGAATTTTGCATTTTCAGTCCAGATTTTACCCATTTCGGGTAATATGTAACGTTCAATCACAACTTTTATTCATCTTCAATTTAAACTTTATAACTAAAATCCCATAATTGCTCTATGCTTTGAAGATGTACTTGCCATTGAAGATATTTGACTCAGATTATTTTTTTATGTAACAAATTTTGTGCATATAAAAACTCTGACAAATAACAAATTTTGGGATTGAGTTATCTTTGTGAATAATATTTCTTTTCTTTGTACTTAAAATCTAAAATTAGAATATGTTTAAAAGTTTTGAGCTCATTTAATTAGTAGTTTTTTAACTAAACAATTTTTTTGATTTATAGATGATTAAAAAAAGTAGATTAGATCTTTATCTCCTTAATAAAGGTTTATGTGAAACTCGTCAGAAGGCTCAAGGGATTATTCTCGCAGGAAAAGTTAAAGATATAAATGGCAAGATTTACGATAAGCCTGGACAGCAAGTGATAATTGGATCTGAATTTTTTATTGAGTCCGAACCTCAATTTGTATCAAGGGGAGGAGAAAAATTATTAGAGGCCTTTAAAAAGCTCGACATTCATGTAAAAGATAAAGTTTGTATAGATGCTGGCATCTCAACTGGTGGTTTTACAGATTGCTTATTACAAAAAGGGGCAAAGTTGGTTTATGGGATAGATGTGGGTTACGGGCAAACGGCATGGAAGATTAGAAATAATCCAAAAGTAATACTTCTGGAAAGAACAAATATTCGTAATTTAAAGCCTGATGATTTTTTGTCTAAAGATAATTTATTACCCAATTTCGTTGTAGCTGATTTGTCTTTTATTTCATTAACGTTAGTTTTTCAATCTATTAACAATTTATTATCTGGAGATTGTATAGAGGGAGTATTTCTTATTAAACCGCAATTTGAAGTAGGAAAAGGTCGGGTAAGCAAAGGTGGCGTTGTTAGAAAACCTGAGTATCACATAGAGGCTATATATTCAGTTATTAATGCTGCTAAAGAATTTCAATGGAATATTAAGGGTTTGATAGCTTCTCCATTAGTAGGACCTGCAGGAAATCATGAATACTTAGCTTGGATGTGTAAAAAAGATATCTCAGATTCAATTATAAATAAAAAATATATTGAAAATTTAGTAAAAGATACGCTTTAGTTAAAGTGCTTCCGTATCTCTTTCTCCAGTCCTTATCCTTACAACAGAATCAATTGATGAAATGAATATTTTCCCATCTCCTATTTCCCCAGTTTTTGCAGCTTCGGCTATTGCATCTATTACTGAGTTCACCTTGTCGTTCTCCACAACAACCTCTACTTTAAGTTTCTGAAGAAATTCAACTGTAAATTCTGAGCCTCTATATCTCTCAACCTGTCCTTTTTGTCTCCCAAAACCTCTAACTTCGCTAACTGTCATGCCAACAATACCGGAGTTTACTAATGCAATTTTTACATCCTCCAATTTAAAGGGACGAATAATTGCTTCAATTTTCTTCATGATTTGATCTTAAACGTTTTTATATTAATTGTTTTTTTGACAAACATCCACCTTTGAAATTTCAGAAATTAATTTAATATTTAGACCAGCACTAGTTGCATCTTCAATTAATAATTTAGAGTTTTCTTGAGAAATTAATACTGAATTGTTTGATAATGCTTCCCACTGATCATTTTCAAAATGTGTTTGAAGCCATAACATCCCATGAATAGTTGTAGGTTGAATAGACTTAGTTGAGTTGTTATTAATATTTATCAAACAAATGTCCATTAATTTTTTTTTTAACTAAACATATATAAACCTTTTAAATATCACCATTAATGTTACTGTTGATACAAAACAAAGATTTTATATTTTATTTTTAGTTATTTGTAATAGTTTTTGAGGTTTTAATTTTTGCGGATTCTTATCTTTTTATATAGTTTTAGTAAATAAGTTTCTGCAAAAATGAGTTCAACTAATTTTAATGATTCAACTGAAAGGCCCTTGTACGGAGAAAGATTAATTGAAGAATCAAAAATAATTTGTTTTGAGAATCCCAATAAGAAAAGAATTTATGAAGTTTCTATTGAGTTACCTGAATTTACATGTAAATGCCCATTCTCTGGCTATCCAGATTTTGCAAAAATAAATATTTTTTACCAACCCAAGATGAAAGTCTATGAGTTGAAATCCTTAAAACTTTATATTAATAATTTTAGAGATATGAAAATATCCCATGAAGAAGTTGTTAACAGAATAATGGATGATCTAGTGAATGCAGGCTCTCCGCATTGGATACATTTAAATGCAGAATTTAATCCTAGAGGGAATGTGTCTATGAAGTTAGATATTTTTAGTGGACAGAAAAAAAACTAAAACTTCTGCATTTCCTCTGATAATTTAAAAAATTCTTTTTTAAAACCAAGTAGATTTCTATTACTAAGACCACCAATTAATAATTTTTTAGATTCTTTATTAAATAAAACCCATAATTGATTCGTTGGTATAAGACTTAATATCGTTCCAAAGATTATCAAAATAAAAGAGAAGTAAATAAATGGGATTGAAGGATCATTTTTAATTATCAAACCGCTACTAGATACTATCTTTTTTAAAGATAATTCAGAAGAATTAATTTCTAGTGAATCACCATTTAAATAGAGTTTTTTTTCAGCAAAATTTACAAGATTAGAGATTGTAATAGGACCATTTTCATTATCTATTGTCAAGAGATAATTTTTTTTTGTTTTTTCTCCTAATTCAAGCAATATGCCCCAAATTTGATTACCTATTTCAGGTATTGGTTTGAGTTGGAGCTGGTACAGAATCTTATCTATTTCAATAACTACATTTGAGACTGCCCAATCCGCTTGATAAATAGTTAATCCTTTAAATCTAATTGGGTGATTAACTTTGGTTGTTTTGATTTCATTTAATTTGGGATCTTCGGAAAAAAAATCTAGCCTTGAAATAAATTGTTTTGGTATGCCATCACTTTCTCGTTCTATTGCGAAATTGTCTAGTTTTATTGTTGCTTTAGAATTTGTACTCTCATTTATCAAATCTAAGCTTTCTCCTGGAATCAAATATTGTTCTCTGGACTCGCTAGTGAAACTTCCATAAGCTGAACCTACAAGTAAAACTATTAGTCCGATATGGACAATAATAGGCCCTAGTTTCCCAATTAACCCTTTTCTAGCAGAAAGGCGATTTTCAAATCTGGATGTGCTCCAACCATGTTTCTTAAGAAATAAATTAGTCTTTGATATATAGTCTCCATCACAATTTATTTGGTGATTTGATATTAATTGCAATCTTTCGAACCTTTTTTCATTTTTGTAGTCAGTCCATTGTAAAGACGCTTTTAACGCAGGAATTTGTCTCCTAAAACTACAAGCTGCGAGAGAAACGCAAAGAAGTATTAACGCTAATAAAAACCAAAAACTTGTATATATATGATCTAATTGAAGTTTTAGGACTTTTTCACCATTTATAAATCCAAAAATTGGTGATTCATCAAATAAATCAATATAAGTCTGTTTATTATTCCCTTGAGGGATAAAAGTGCCAATACCACTTGAAATGGCAATAAAAATTATTAATGAAATTGCAAACCTTAAACTTGAAATCTTTAAAATAAAATTTTGAAAACTAATCATTTAAATCCAATTTGATAGTAAATTTAAACCTCCGAGGGAAACTAAAAATACTCCACTTAATTTAGGAATCACTTGACTATATTTTCTAAGTTCTAGAAATTGTTTTAGATTTTCTGTTGTAGCCCCTGCAATGATTATTGGTGTCACTTGTCCCAAGCCAAAGAAAAATAGAAAGATAATTGAGATGGTGGGGTTTTTAGCTTGTGATACCCAAGCTAACAAGCTAGCTAATACTGGGGTAATACAAGGTGAAGAGGCAAGTCCAAAAGTAGTTCCTAGTGCAAAAGGTGTTAGGAAGGAGGGTATTCTATCTTCAATAAATTTTAAATCTGGTCCATTTGGTAACTGGAATTTTAAAAATCCTAATAAATTAAAACCCATGATAATTGCTATTAAGGCAACGATAGAGGTGTAATAGTGAGGAATTTGTCCGTATATTTTTCCTAAAAATCCACTTAAGGCTCCTAATGTAACAAGAGCACAAACAACTCCTCCTGAAAAACTAAGAAGTTTATATTGATTTTTCTCTGTTCCTCCGATATAAGCAATAGTTACAGGTAGTAAGGATAATGAACATGGACCAAGGCTGGTTAAAAGGCCTGCACTGAAAACTAAAAATACTGTAAAAGGCCCAGGATGATTAAGTCCTTGCTGCATGAGTAAATTGCCCTTTTGGGCTAATTCAGAAATAAATAAATTAATTGATACGATAACAAGACTCAAATCTCTTTAATTCTAACTAATTAAGAGTCTTTCTTGCACTAAGAATCCCAATAAAGCCTGTTGATTCTAATGAACATCTTAATAACATTCCGGCAATAAAAAATGATGCAATTAATGAATTCCCTCCATAACTTATAAAGGGTAATGGTAAGCCTGTAGTAGGCATTGAACCTGTAGCTACTGCTATATGCATTATTGATTGACCTATTAATAAAGTGCCAGATCCAATAGCAATTAATTTTGTGTAGTTATTTCTGCACTTTAAGGCAATGCGTAAACTGATATATGAGAAAACCACCAAAAATGCTAAGAATAAAGTAGATCCCAATAATCCAAATTCTTCTGCAAAGATTGCAAAAATAAAATCCGTATACATAAAAGGTAAATATTGTAATTTCTGTATAGAGAGCCCAAAACCCTGTCCAAAAAGACCGCCTGAACCTATGGCTAATAAACTCTGAACTAATTGAAATCCTGTATCTTGTTGATCTTTCCAAGGATCAATAAATGATATAATTCTTTGCTTTTGATATTCATTTTTAAGGATACTTATGTATCCAGTAAATAATCCTAATGAGGCAAAAGAGCCAAGTGAACTAAGTTTTACTCCTCCGCATAAACCCATAATCCACAAAAGAATTCCGGTTAATGCTGCAGTACTTAAATTGGGTTGTTTAAGTATTAACAGAATTAATAAGCCAAAGGTGATTATTTTAATTAATTTTTTATGGTTTTTCACTAAATTCCAATGAGCAAATAGGTTAGATGCCTCTAAAATTAAGAAAGGTTTAATTAATTCAGAAGGTTGAAGACGTAAATTTCCAAGTACTAACCATCTTGAAGACCCATTAACTGTAAGACCATTAATATTTGTTAGGAATATTAAAAAGAATAATAAGTAGAAAAAAAGTTTTGAAAATTTTAAAAGATTTCTGATATTTGTATTAAGTACTAAATAAAACACACACAAACCTGGAATAGACCAAATAATTTGTTTTTTTAAATAGTACGCCCAATGTCCCATTTCCTTACTAGCTACCCACCAACTTGATGATCCAAGGATAAATAAACCTAAGATTGACCAAATCCCAATAAACATTATGAGGATTTTCGCTTCATAAGGCCAAATTTTCCAAGGCAAAGGAAATATAGATTCACTTATATCTTTGGGATTATTTTTATCGCTAGAATTAAAAGATTTTTTTCTTTTAAAAATTCTTCTATATTTTATTTTTTCTTGACTTATCTCCAATTTTCGAGTTGTAGATATACTATTGAGACGTTAAATTGAGCCTTTGCCAAGTCTTTTAGCAATGTTTTTAAGTGTTTTCATATTAAATTAATTAAACGGTTTATAAGATTTAATTCCTTTGATATAAGACTAAAAATGGGCAATACATTCACAACAAATCTTAAGAATTCACCATTTATAAAAAAAAACCTAGCTAAAAGGCCCCTCTCCGTGATAGATTCCGTGAGTTTATATACTTACTTATAACCATCTAGTGGGGGCTTTCTAAGTTATGTTCACATCAGTGGACTCAAATAGAAAAACAGTTGAACATCTTTCTAACGAGAATGTTCAAAGCCATCAATTCCTAGATAATTCATGCATCAAAGAAAGTAAACCCGGTTTTGCTAGTCAATTCGATAACTTACTTTCTAAAAATGATGAGTATACAAAATTGCAATTAACAATTTTTGGTATAACTTTTATCGTTTCTATCATCATTGCATCTTTAACAGGAATTATTCTTGGATTTACTTTTGGTTTGAGTGTTTTTATAGGCTCCCTTGCTGGTATTTTTTACTTACGTTTGCTCGCTAAAAGTGTAGGAAAGATAGGTAGAGAATCTACAGGTGTATCAAAATTGCAACTTTTGATTCCAGTTTGCCTCTTTATTTTTGCAAGTAAGCTAGGATCTGTTGAAATTTTGCCAGCAATGATAGGCTTTTTCATTTATAAGCCTTCTCTCATATTTTATTTTTCACGTTACTAAGTAAATTTTGTTCAATCAAAATTTAATAATCTTTTTTAAAATCAATGTTCTTTAATTCCTTGCTAACAAATTTTGCAGCATTAGAAGTTGGTCAACATCTGTATTGGCAAATCGGAAATATAAGACTTCATGGACAAGTTTTTTTAACATCCTGGATTCTATTGGGTGCATTATTAGTTTTTATTTCCTTAGGAACTAAAAAAATGGAAAATGATCCGAAAGGATTACAAAATTTACTAGAGTTTTTATGGGATTACATAAGAGATCTTGCTAGGACACAAATAGGAGAGAAAGTTTATAGAGATTGGATGCCATTTATAGGAACTTTATTCTTATTTGTATTCGTAAGTAATTGGGGTGGTGCTTTAATCCCTTGGAGATTGATAAAGTTACCCAGTGGTGAATTAGGCGCCCCAACAGCAGATATTAATACAACTATTGCATTAGCGCTTTTGGTCTCATTATCTTATTTTTATGCTGGTTTAAGTAACAAGGGTTGGAGATACTTTGAATATTATGTGCATCCAACACCTATTATGCTTCCATTTAAAATTTTAGAAGATTTTACTAAACCCTTATCACTATCTTTCAGGTTATTTGGAAATATTTTGGCTGATGAACTTGTTGTCGGTGTTTTAGTTTTTCTAGTTCCTCTAATTTTACCAATACCTGTTATGTTTCTAGGTTTGTTCACAAGTGCAATTCAGGCGTTGATTTTTGCGACTCTTGCTGCCTATTACATTGGAGAAGCTGTTGAGGAACATCATTAGCTTTCTCTAATCTATTCAGGTCCTTTTACAAAGGGTCTGTAATCTGGCAAAATATCTAATCGCGTAGGTCTGAAAATATCAGGCCCATTCTTAAATCAAAGAATGTCCAAGCGTGTATGACAAAAAAAGATTTATCACAAGTATTAAGCTCTTTATTTCAAAATTATGGATTCGATTACATCCGCTGCATCTGTTGTAGCTGCCGGTTTAGCAGTAGGTCTAGGTGCTATTGGCCCAGGTCTTGGACAAGGTAACGCAGCTCAAGGTGCTGTTGAGGGTATAGCCCGTCAACCAGAAGCTGAAGGTAAAATCAGAGGAACTCTTCTTTTATCATTCGCTTTTATGGAGTCATTAACAATCTATGGATTGGTTGTGGCTTTGGTTTTACTTTTTGCTAATCCTTTTTCCTAAAAGTTAATATTGCTTCTATTTCTTATTAGCAATATCTAAATTTAAATTTTTTAATTTTAACTGAATCATATGTTGGCCTTTAATTTTTTTGGCGCTACAGAAGGTGGATTATTTGATATAAATGCCACTTTGCCATTAATGGCAATACAAGTAGTTGCCCTTACTTACATTTTAAATGCTCTCTTTTTTAAGCCAGTAGGCAATGTTGTTGAGAAAAGAGAGAAATTTGTAAGTAATAATATTATTGAGGCCAAAAATAAACTGTCCGAAGTTAAAAAATTGGAGGCTGATCTACTAAGTCAGCTTCAAAGTGCTCGTTCTGAAGCTCAACGAATTGTGAGTGAAGCTGAGAATGAATCTGATAAGCTTTATAAAGAAGCACTAGAACTTGCAAATAATGAAGCAAATGCTTCAAAAGAAAAAGCAAGGCTAGAAATTGAAAGTCAGACTTCCGCGGCCCGTGAACAACTTTCTAAGCAAGCTGGAGATTTGAGCGAACTTATTGTTAATAGATTGATTCTAGAAAAATGAATTTACCTCTTTTAGCTACAGAAGGTTTTGGATTAAATCTGAATTTATTCGAAACGAATATTCTTAATTGGGCTGTAGTGATTTTTGGCCTTTATAAGTTTTTGCCTGGTTTCCTAGGTAAAATGCTTCAAAAAAGAAGAGAGGGAATCCTTCTTGAATTAAAAGATGCAGAAGATCGACTTTTGAAGGCTACAAAAGCTTTGAAAAAAGCGAAGACTGACTTATCTCTAGCAGAAGAAAAGGCTAGTCAAATAAAGTCAGATGCTCTTAAAAGATCTGAATCAATCAGGATGGAAAGCGAGAAAAAAGCTATTGAAGAGATGGCACGAATTAAACAAAGTGCAATTTCTGATGAAAGCTCTGAAGCTTCTAGGGCAATATCTCAACTTCGAAAAGAAGCTGTGGAACTTGCAATTAAAAAAGCTTTAGATTCTCTGCCAAATAGACTTGATAAAACAACTCAGGAAAATTTGGTTACTCAATCCATTAATAATATTGAGGTTAACTAATGCCACTTTTAAATTCAGTTACCACTCCATATGCAGAAGCATTACTTCAGGTTGTAAGTGAGAATGACCAAACTGAAGAGATGGTCTCAGAGGTTAAACAGCTTTTGGCATTAATAAACGATGCCCCTGAATTGGGCAAGGCATTCTCCTCCCCAGTTTTAGAGACAGAGGCTAAGAAAAAAATCATTATTGAACTTTTTTCAGATAAAATTAACCCCTCCTTATTTAATTTCTTGAAATTATTGGCCGATAGGCAAAGAATTGGAATTCTTACTTCGATTCTTAATAGATTTTTAGAGATTTACAGAGAAAATAGTAATATTGCTTTGGCAACTGTTACTTCTGCTGTCAAGCTTACTGCTAAACAGAAAGGTTTAATTACCAAAAAGATCATTAATCTTGCTGGAACCGAAAAATTAGAACTTGTAACTAAAACCGATCCATCTCTTATTGGTGGTTTCGTCGCAAGTGTAGGATCTAAAGTAATTGATGCTAGTCTTGCCTCACAAATCAGAAAACTTGGTTTATCACTTTCCAAGTAAATTTTAAATCAACCTTAAATTCTTAAATCCATGGTATCTATACGCCCTGATGAAATCAGTTCAATCTTAAAACAACAAATAACTGATTATGACCAATCCGTAAGTGTTAGCAATGTAGGAACTGTTCTACAAATAGGTGATGGCATTGCAAGAATATATGGCTTAGATCAGGTCATGGCTGGTGAATTATTAGAATTTGAGGATGGTACTGAAGGTATAGCTTTAAATCTTGAAGATGATAATGTTGGAGCCGTTCTAATGGGAGAAGCTCTAGGAGTTCAAGAAGGAAGTAACGTAAAATCTACAGGTAAAATTGCTTCTGTTCCTGTTGGAGAGGCAATGCAGGGAAGAGTTGTTAATCCTTTAGGTCAACCAATAGATGGAAAAGGGGAAATTGCAACAAGTGATACTAGACTTATCGAAGAAATGGCGCCTGGAATAATTAAGAGAAGATCAGTACATGAACCAATGCAAACAGGTATTACATCTATAGATGCAATGATCCCTGTAGGAAGAGGCCAAAGAGAATTGATTATTGGTGATAGACAAACTGGAAAAACTGCTATTGCAATAGACACGATTATCAATCAAAAAGGTCAAGACGTAGTTTGTGTTTATGTAGCAGTAGGTCAGAAATCGGCATCTGTAGCAAATGTGGTTGAGGTTTTAAGAGAAAAAGGAGCTCTTGAATATACTATTGTTGTTAGTGCAGGAGCATCTGAAGCCGCAGCTTTACAATACTTGGCTCCATATACTGGCGCAGCAATAGCTGAGCATTTTATGTACCAAGGCAAAGCAACACTAGTTATTTATGATGATTTAACTAAGCAAGCACAAGCTTATAGGCAAATGTCTCTTCTCCTCAGAAGACCACCAGGAAGAGAAGCTTATCCTGGAGATGTTTTTTATTGTCATAGCAGATTACTTGAAAGGGCAGCAAAATTATCTGATGATATGGGCGGTGGTTCAATGACAGCATTGCCAATTATTGAAACTCAGGCTGGTGATGTTTCTGCGTATATTCCAACAAATGTTATTTCAATTACTGATGGACAAATTTTCCTAAGTGCAGATTTGTTTAACTCAGGCTTACGTCCTGCGATTAATGTAGGTATTTCAGTTAGTAGAGTTGGAGGAGCTGCTCAAACAAAGGCAATTAAGAAAATTGCTGGAACGCTTAAATTAGAATTAGCTCAATTTGATGAATTAGCAGCATTTTCTCAATTCGCTTCTGATCTTGATGAGGCTACTCAACAACAACTTGAAAGAGGTAAAAGATTAAGAGAGTTGCTAAAACAAGCACAATTCTCACCATTAAATCTTGCTGAACAAGTTGCAGTTGTATATGCAGGTGTTAAGGGTCTTATTGACGAAGTTCCAGTGGAAGATGTAACTAAATTTGCTGCTGAACTTAGAGAATACCTTAAGTTAAATAAGTCAGAATTTATTGAGGAGATTCTTAAAGAGAAGAAATTAAATGATGGCTTAGAAGCAACACTCAAAGAGGTAATAAAAGAAGTTAAATCTTCAATGCTTGCCACAGTTTAAATTTATTTAAGGAAATATCATGGCAAATCTTAAAGAAATTAGGGATCGAATTGTTTCTGTTAAAAATACTCGAAAAATAACAGAAGCTATGCGATTAGTTGCAGCTGCAAAAGTTAGGAGAGCACAAGATCAAGTTCTAAAAAGCAGACCTTTTGCTGATAAACTTGCTCGTGTTTTGGAGAATATTCAATCGAGAGTTCAGTTTGAAGCCGTAGATTCTCCTCTTCTATCTAAAAGAGATGTAAAAACAATTTCTTTAGTATGCATAACTGCTGATAGAGGTTTATGTGGAGGATACAATACGAACATAATCAAGAAGGTAGAAATTAGGTATGCAGAGTTGATTAAACAAGGTTATGAACCAAATTTGATTTTAGTTGGTAAAAAGGCAATAGGTTACTTCCAAAATAGGAAAGATAGATACGTAATAAAAAGTACATTCAAAGAGCTAGAACAGGTGCCCACAGTAAAAGATTCTGAAGGTATAACCAGTGAAGTCTTAGCTGAATTTTTATCAGAAAGTGCTGATAGGGTAGAGATTATCTATACTAAATTCATCACACTTGTAAGTTGTGCACCAGTAGTTCAAACATTGTTGCCACTAGATCCTCAAGGTATTGCAGATGACAATGATGAGATTTTTAGGTTAACAACTAAAAATAGTAAGTTACTTGTTGAAAAATCAAACATTGAAAAAAGTGATTCAGAGAAATTACCATCAGATATTGTTTTTGAGCAAAGTCCGGATCAATTGTTAGACTCTTTATTGCCACTGTATTTGCAAAATCAAGTCCTCAGAGCTCTTCAAGAGTCAGCGGCTTCAGAACTTGCTTGTAGGATGACTGCAATGAATAATGCAAGTGATAATGCTAAAGAATTAGCCAGTACTTTAAATCTTACTTATAACAAAGCTAGACAGGCTGCTATCACTCAGGAGATTTTAGAAGTTGTTGGAGGTTCGGCTGTTTAGTTGAATTGTAAAAATGTCTGAATTTAATATAAAAGTTCAATTTGGTGAGAAAACCTATAATTTTTCATGTCCTGAAGATCAAGATATTATTTCAGCTGCTAAAGCTAATGGAATCGAGTTGCCCAGCAGTTGTTGTTCTGGAGTTTGTACAAGTTGTGCATCAATGGTTGTCGATGGATCCATTGATCAACAAGATGCTATGGGATTAAACGAAGATTTAAGGGAAAAAGGTTTCGCCCTTTTATGCGTGGCATATCCAAAGTCAGATTTACATATTCTTATTGGTGATGAAGTTGAAGATAATTTATATAATGATCAGTTTGGTAAGTATCAGAAATGAAATTAATTAAGGTTGATTTTTTTTTGGATTGGCCAGGTTCAATAGAAGTTATCAATTTAAGGAAATATGTGATCAGTCATTTGATTAAGAAAGGCAAAGTAATTCGCTGGTCAATTATAGATATAGAAAATTCAAAGGACTCTTACGATATAAAAAAACTAAGGATTAATGCTGTTTTAGCCAATTGAATTGCTAGATAAAAATGAAATATTTTTACTAATGGAAACATCACCCACAATATTCATTGTCCCCACTGGGATTGGTTGCGAGATAGGAGGATTTGCAGGAGATGCACTTCCAACTGCAAAATTATTAGCCTCTGCAAGTGGATGTTTAATTACTCATCCAAATGTCATGAATGGAGGAGCTCTTTCTGAAAAAGATAAAAATATATTTTATGTAGAGGGTTACAGTTTAGATAGATTTGCTAGAGGAGAGATTGGCCTTAAAAGTGTAAAACAACAGAAAATTGGAATAATTTTTGATTCAAGCATTGAACATGAAATATTAATAAGACATTTACAAGTGGCTGATGCTTGTGTTGCTACTTTAGGTATTAATGTTCATGCTTATGTAATAACTAAAAAACCTTTAAGTATAATTATTGACTCTGACACTTCAAAAATAAGTGGAGGGATTATTGAGAATCCTGATACTTTAATTCAAGCTGGCAAAACATTAATAGAAAAAGGAGTCACGGCAATAGCAATAGTGGCTAAATTCCCTGATGATTCAGGATCCGAAGAAACAAATTCCTACAGAGAGGGTAAAGGCGTTGATCCTATTTCTGGAGTTGAGGCTGTCATTAGTCACTTGATAAGCAAATTTCTACAAGTTCCATGTGCTCATGCACCAGCATTAACACCACTTGATTGTAATGAAAGATTAGATCCTCGTGCTGCTTCAGAAGAGATAGGATACACATTTTTGCCATCAGTATTGATTGGCTTAAGCAATGCTCCAGATCTTATTGAATTACCCAACAACAACGAATTGATTACTTTACACCCTAATCGACTTGAATCCATAGTCGTTCCACATGGTGCGCTTGGTGGTGAAGCAGTATTAGCTTGTGTTGAAAGAGGGTTAAATGTTATTTCTGTAAAAAATCAACATACACTAACAGTTACTAATCAATTTTTAAATTATCCTAATTGTATTGAAGTAAATAATTATCTAGAGGCTGCTGGCATAATTCTCTCCATAAAAAAAGGGATAAATCTCACTTCCATTCAAAGGCCTTTAAAAAGAGTCCAAGAAATATACTTAAATGATTAATATGAAATTGCTATTGGTACTCTCCAATCATTACCTAATGATTGACTGCTTAATTTGAGAATAGGTGGAGCTTGTTTTCTTTTGAATTCAGCTTTTTTAATAAGTGAGATTACTTGCAAAATTAGTTCTTTTTTATGACCCTCTTTTATAAGTAGCTTGAAATCTTTTTTCTCTTCAATAATGCTTTTAAGAATATTGTCCAATATGGGATAAGGAGGGAGAGAATCAGTGTCTAATTGGTTAGGACCTAATTCGGCGCTTGGAGCCTTTAAACGAATGTTATCACCAATTATTTTAATTTTTTTATTTAACTTATGCAGTTTTCTATGATTTTTTGAATCATCACTATCAAGCCAATCACATAATTTAAAAACATTAGTTTTATATAAATCCCCAATTACTGATAAGCCTCCGTTCATATCCCCATATAGTGTGCAATATCCTACTGCTAGTTCTGATTTATTACCAGTGGAGAGTAATAAATGCTTTTCTTGATTCGCTAAAGCCATCAGAAGCGTTCCTCTGATCCTTGATTGAATATTTTGATTCGTTATTCCTTCTGCCTTCAAATTTAAGCTTTTTATAAATGATTCTTCAAAAGAGGTCATAACATTCTCAATTGAGATGGTATTAAAATTTATCTTTAGTCTTCTTGCTAGATCTTTTGCATCAGTTTTGGAATGCTCTGAACTCCATTTTGAGGGCATCGACACGCAATATACATTTTTACTCCCAAGAGCAGCTGTTGCGATTACTGAGACAAGCGCGGAATCAATTCCACCACTTAGTCCAATTAAAGCTGTTTTAAATCCACATTTTTTAGCATAATCTCTTACTCCCAAAACTAACGCATCAAAAATAGATGATATTTCATCGTATTTAAATTTATCTATTATTTTCTTTGGTTGGTCAATATCCCAACTAGAAACATCTTCTGAAAAAGATTTTAATTGTTTTATTTTAGATCCATTCTTATCAACAATAAAACTATTACCATCAAAGATTAAATTATCATTTGCACCAACTTGGTTAATGTAAATTAAAGGAACTTGAAGGAATTTAGCAGCAAAACTTGAAACTTTAGATCTAAGCTCTAATTTTTTGAATGTATAAGGAGAAGCAGATAAATTCAATAAAATATTAATATCTTGGCTCTTCAACTCAGCAATAGGATTTTTTCTGTGAATTCCTCTACCTTCTATATCGTTATTGACCCATAAATCTTCGCATATTGTAATCCCGATTTTAAAAGTTTTATTTCTAACTTTTTTTGTTAATACGGAAACTTTTTGTTCTGATCTAAAATATCTCTTCTCATCAAATACTTCATAAGTGGGAAGAATAATTTTTCGAGCAATTACTTTCCATTTCCCACCCTCAATCAAGGCAATAGAATTATAAAGATTCGGAAAAAAAGAATCTTTTATAATTTCTGCTATCCCAACTGCTATGCTCAACTCGTGATATTTTTTCTTGATTTCAAAAGCTAATTGATCAAGTATTTCATATTGAGTTTCGACTAAGTTTCTTTTTAGAAGTAAATCTTTAGCTGGATATCCCCATAGTGATAATTCTGGTGTAAGAATTAAATCAGCAGAGTTTAAGTCAGCCTGAGCTGCAATATTAAGTATTTTTTTTGCATTGCCCTCTAAATCGCCAACAATTGGATTGATTTGAGCAAGAAAAAATTTCATTCAACTAATTTTGTCGATACATATAAATTATTCTTCTTCACAATATCTATTAAGGATTTTGGTAAATTATAATAATTGGTATTTAATCTAACCATAGAACTTGAAATATTTGGAATATTTAATGAAGAAATTTCAAAGTTAACTTTATAATTTTTCAACATTTGCATAGCATTTGATTTAATAGGATATCCTTCTCTTTTGATTATCAGAAAACTTACTTCCTTAATAATTTTATCAAAATTTTTCCAAGAGAAAATATCTTCAATTAAATCACTTCCTATTACAAAATCTAATTCATTTGATTCATAAAAATTTTTACATTTTTTGATAGATTGGATTGCCCATTGACTACTAATTGTTTGATTAAATATAATTTTTGGATTATTTAAATCCTCAATTAAAGTTTGTAATAAAAGACTTCGAATTGAGATGTCTTCTTTATGTTTTTTATTTGGATTATTGCTTGCATAAGTAATAGTAAAGGAATAAATTTTGGATAATTCTTCGAGAATTTTTTTATGGCCAGTAGTTGGTGGATCTGCACTAGTACCGAAAATGGCAATGCGTTTCTTTTTACTAAGTTTCAAGGTAGAAAAATTGCAGAATTTTTATTTAAATTCCTATTCGATAAATAGATTTTTATGTGATTAAAAATCTCGGGTTCTTTAAGCATTATCTTGTGGATTATAAAAGAAGGTTCTAAACTAGATACTTTGCTTCTGATGAATATTTCTTTAGCAGCTAACTTCCCTAAAATTTTTGTTGAGTGCACTGCAATTGCTGCTTGAATGATAGCGATTGGTCCATATGGTAATAACGAAAACCCGTTAGTTAAAGGAGCTATTAATAATATTACTTTACGAATTAAATTAAAAGATGTATTGATACCAATTTGGGTAGCTCCTAAACAGAAATTATTAATAGAAATATTTTTGATTATTTTTCTTGCCGAGTTACCCTTGAGACTTAATCCATAAACCTTACTTAGCTCGCTAATTAATGCTGTATCTAATGCAAAACTTCCTGCTATATCAAACACAATCAAAGGATTAAGTACAACTGTTGATGCCTTTATGGTCGCGAATTTACCAATAATTGCCTGGGCTTTTTTCTTTCTTTTTTTTAATCGTTGCTCTTTTATTTTTAGATATAATTTATCAGCTAATTGAAGAGAATTTAATGTTAACAAAATTTCTCCATATCTATTTATAGCTTCTTTTATATAGTTTTTAATTTTATTCCCTGAATTAACTATTACGGGAATCTTTAAATCTTTGGGAAGTTTTGACTTTATATTTTTTATAATTTCTTTTAATTCATTTTTGTTCCAAATATCAATTTTGTTTACAACAATTATAATTTTTTTTCCATCCTTAATAAAGGAATTAATTTTGATTACTTCATTTCTATTAAGATCTCCTGCAACTGCAAATAAAACAAGTTCTGAATTATTTATTTGTGAGTAAATATCATCTGGAAAATTATTATTGCACAAATCAAATCCTGGCGAATCTAGTAATTCAATACTTTTTAGTGTTTGATGTTTATGGTTCCATTCTTGCTTCTCAATTTCTTTGGTAGAACCGTTAATAATATCTGTTTTGAATACTTTTTGATTTAACAAGAAATTTAACATATGAGATTTACCTACACCTGATTTACCAAATATGCCTATTCTTATTTTCTTCTCTTTAAGCCTAAAAAGTTGCTGGTTAAAAGATATAATTTCTTTATTAAAAAGATTTTTTTCATAGTTTGTGAGATCTATAGTTTCCCACCAATGTTTTAAAAGTAAATAATTTTTATTGATTTGAATCTGTTCCATAATTTATTTTTTCCACCAACCAGCTAATACAGATAATACTGCTTCTGCCCCAATAATTCCCACGAATCCTCCAAACTCATCTACTACTACTTTTACTCCTTTATTATCTT
This sequence comes from Prochlorococcus sp. AG-409-A22, assembly GCA_003216135.1. Taxonomy (GTDB): domain Bacteria; phylum Cyanobacteriota; class Cyanobacteriia; order PCC-6307; family Cyanobiaceae; genus Prochlorococcus_A. The sequence continues at coordinate 118,609 of QCJI01000001.1, forward strand.
TGTCAAATCTTGTTAATAATTGATCAGCCCTTATCATTTCTGGGATGTATTCCACAGGATCGCATAATTCTGACAATAATTTTTTCTTTTTACCCTTAATAATCTGAGTTAGCAATTTTTCACGTTTAACTAATCCTTGTATTTTGTCCACTTTGTCTCCCAAAACAACCCACCAGGGTGAAGTGTCTGAAATGATAAGTGTTGAAATTTCCTCAAGATTTGAAGACCCATCAAGACACGGGGCTGACACCCTTGGGATCATTAAATCTTTAGCTTTTAAATCATTTAATTGAAAAACTTTGAAAATCATTGCTGCTTCATCGGCTTCTATAAAACCTTTCTGACTACCAATTTTTGCCATTTGTCTAATTTCTTCTTCATCTGTTGAGATTTCACTTTCTGCAGTAATAACTGGAAATATTTGTTCTATTAAAATTAAAAATGGTCGCATTAAGTTATTTAATATTATCAAAATAGGAACTGATAATAATGCTATTTGCAATGAAAATCTTGTTCCAAGAGCTTTAGGGAGCACTTCTCCAAATAAAAGAACTAAAACATAGAAAGAAATTGAAAAGAATGTTAAACCAAAATTAGTATTGATTACCAATGCTCCATATACACCCAAAATAAGACTTCCAATTATGTTAAATCCATTATTAGTTATAGTAATTACAGTTAATGTTCTGCCAAGATGTTTTCTCAGTTTAAGTAATTGATTTGCAGAATTTCTAGGTTTCTGTTTTGATGCTAATTCTAAAATCCTTATCGAATTTACAGCTAAAAAAGATGCTTCTACTCCTGAACAACATGCTGACCCAACTAAAATAATTATTATCAGTAAAATTAGAACGTAGACATTTGGTTCCATTAAAATAGATTAGTTTAAAAATCTGGTTAATTCATTCTTCCATTTTTTATAAAAATCGCCAACAAAAAATGTATGTTTAATCTTAATAATAAAATTTTTGAGAAAAGAAGAGAAATTTTCTTAAATAAATTAGAAGGTAAAGCGGCTATTATTCCAGCCTCTAGCTTGGTAAAACATCATGCAGATTGTGAATATCCTTTCAGGCAAGATAGTAATTTTTGGTATCTGACTGGTTTTGATGAGCCGGATGCAATCGCTCTTTTCTTATCGCATAAGCCAAAGGGGGAGAGATTTATTTTGTTTGTTTCTCCTAAAGATGTTGTGAGTGAAGTTTGGCATGGCTTCAGATGGGGTATAGAGGGAGCTGAAAAAGAGTTTAAAGCGGATAAGGCTCATTCAATTAATGATATACAAGATTTATTGCCAGTTTATGTTGAGGGTTCTGACGAAATTGTTTTTTCAATTGGTAAACATCCAAGAATTGAGAAAGTAGTCTTGGAGATGTTTGCTAAACAACTTGAAAATCGCTCAAGAGTAGGGATTGGTGCAAATTCTATACAATCTCCTGAAAGGTTTTTAAATGAGATGAGATTAATTAAAAGTGAATTTGAAATTAATAGAATGAGAGAAGCTATTCAAATTTCAGCGGAGGCCCATGAATTAGTTAGAGAATCTATTTTACTAAAGAACAATGAAAGACAGATTCAAGGACTAATAGAAGGATTCTTTCTTGAAAAAGGTGCAAGAGGACCTGCATATAATTCTATTGTTGCTTCAGGAGATAATGCATGTGTTTTGCATTACACAGTAAACAACTCACCCTTAAATAAGAGAGATTTATTATTAGTTGATGCAGGTTGCTCATTAACTGATTATTACAATGGAGACATAACAAGAACTATTCCTATTGGAGGAAAATTTTCTAAAGAGCAAAAATTTATTTATGAAATTGTTTTAGATGCTCAGAAAAATGCCATTGAAAGTGCTGTAATAGGCTCTAACTCTAATACTGTCCATAATGTTGCTTTGAAAATTCTTGTAGAGGGATTAAAAGAAATTGGCTTGCTTAGAGGTAGTACTGAAGAGATTATTGACAATGGATTATATAAACATCTCTATATGCATAGAACTGGACATTGGCTTGGTTTAGATGTTCATGATGTCGGGGCTTACAGAATGGGTGACTATGAAGTACCCCTTCAGCATGGAATGATTCTGACTGTTGAACCAGGTATTTATATCAGTGATAGAATTCCTGTTCCCGATGGCCAGCCTACTATTGATGAGAAATGGAAAGGTATTGGGATAAGAATTGAAGATGATATTTTGGTAACAGAAAAAGAACCAGAAATTTTAAGTATTGCTGCACTTAAAGAAATTGCTGATTTAGAATCTTAAATCATTGACTTATTAAGCTAATCGATTTATTTTTTCAATATCAATAAAAGTTTCAAAATGGAAAAAAAAGATTCATATGATTCAAAACTCTCTCAAGCAAGAGGTTTGGCGAGCCAACTTGGTATGTTCGCAGAAGAAAATGATATCCCTAAAGACCTTTGGGATAAATTAGAAGCAACAATTTATGATTTTTATCAAATAAGTAATGATAGATAAAATCTTCAACTTAATTGTTCTCCATAAACAAAATCAAGAATTTTTGAATAAATTGCTCAAAAAGTGACCATAAACTGATAAATTGTTAACTAAATATAAAAATAGTGAATGACTTCATCAGATAAGGAAAATCAGAATTCAACTAAACAGCAGGAACAAAAAAGCGATCTTCAAACTTCAAAAACTTCATCCCCAAATTCAGGGATGATGGGTGCATCAGCAGTACTGGCTAATGCGAAGATAGATGAAGATGGAGTACCATCTGGTTATACACCTAAACCTGATGAAGGAAGGTTCATTATTAAAATATTGTGGTTACCTGATAACGTTGCATTGGCTGTAGATCAAATTGTGGGTGGAGGTGCTAGTCCTCTTACTGCTTATTATTTTTGGCCAAGGGATGATGCATGGGAAAAATTAAAAAGCGAACTTGAAAATAAAGGTTGGATTACAGATAATGAGAGGGTTGAAATATTAAATAAGGCTACTGAAGTAATAAATTATTGGCAAGAAGAAGGTAAAACGAAAAAATTAGAAGAGGCAAAGTTAAAATTTCCTGAGGTTACTTTTTGTGGAACTGCCTAAAATTTAATTTTTTGCGGCTTGAATCCTCGCCTCAGCCTTGGAAACTTCGTTAAGAGCTTTAATTTTTTCTGGACTTTTTTCAGTTTCAGAAAATTTACTAATTGCCAGTTTTGCCTCTGTGAGATCTTTCTCAGCATCTTGAACATTAATGTCAGAGCCAATTTCAGCATTATTTACTAAAACAATTACTTCATCTGATTCAATTTCAGCGAAGCCGCCCATTAACGCTATAGACTTCCATTGAGAATTCATTCTTAATCTTAGAACACCAATATCAATAGCCGTAACTAATGAAATATGCCCTGGAAGTACACCAATTTGTCCTGTTGTACTTGGAAGAATTACCTCTTCAGCTTCTCCTTCGTAAACATTTTGATTAGGAGCTAAAACCTTAAGTGAAATTGCCATTAATTTGAGTTTTTGAGAGTTGAAATTATATATTTATAATTTATTTTTCTGATCTTATTTTCTCTGCTTTCGCCTTTACTTCGTCAATATTACCAACTAGGTAAAAAGCTTGCTCAGGTAAGTCATCTAATTCACCTGACAAAATCATATTAAAACCAGCTATGGTATCTTCTAATTTGACATATTTACCTGACATACCTGTAAAGATTTCTGCAACGAAGAAAGGCTGTGAAAGGAATTTCTCAATTTTTCTTGCTCTGTCAACAGTTAATCTATCTTCTTCAGAAAGTTCATCTAATCCAAGAATAGCAATTATATCTTGAAGTTCTTTATATCTCTGCAAAGTTGACTGAACCGCTCGTGCAGTTTTGTAATGCTCATCACCAACAACTGATGGTTGAAGCATAGTACTGGTTGAATCTAATGGATCAACTGCTGGATAAATACCTTTTGCTGCAAGTGCTCTGGCTAGAACAGTTGTAGCATCTAAGTGTGCAAATGTTGTCGCTGGAGCAGGGTCAGTTAGATCGTCAGCAGGAACATAAACAGCTTGAATAGATGTTATTGAACCTTCCAATGTAGAAGTAATCCTTTCTTGCAGTTCACCAACATCAGTTCCCAGAGTTGGTTGATATCCAACTGCAGATGGCATTCTTCCTAATAAAGCTGAAACTTCAGATCCAGCCTGAACAAATCTAAAAATATTATCTACAAAAAGAAGAACGTCTTGCTTATTTACATCTCTAAAATGTTCAGCCATTGTAAGTGCTGATAAGCCCACTCTCATTCTTGCACCAGGGGGCTCATTCATTTGACCAAAGCATAAAGCAACTTTTGATTGAGCTAAATCATCTGCATTTATAACCCCTGACTCTTTAAATTCTTCATATAAATCGTTACCTTCCCTAGTTCTTTCTCCAACACCTCCAAAAACAGATACTCCTCCATGTTCTTTAGCAATATTATTTATTAATTCTTGTATAAGAACAGTTTTCCCTACACCAGCTCCACCAAATAATCCAACTTTTCCTCCTTGTCTATATGGAGCTAACAAATCAATAACTTTGATTCCAGTTTCAAAAACTTTTGGCTTGGTTTCTAAGTCAGTTAGTTTAGGCGCTGATCTATGGATAGGTGCAGTTTCCTTAGTCTTTACAGGCCCTTGCTCGTCTACGGGTTCTCCCAAGACATTAAATATTCTTCCTAATGTAGCTTCTCCTACAGGTACTGAAATTGGTGCTCCTGTATCAGTCGCTTCCATACCCCTTACAAGGCCATCAGTACCACTCATGGCAACTGCTCTTACTCTATGGTCGCCAAGTAGTTGTTGAACTTCCGCAGTAACTGCTATATCTTGCCCTGCAGGATTTTTTGCTTCAATTCGTAAAGCATTAAGAATTTTAGGTAATTTTCCAGCAGGAAATTCTACATCCAAAACTGGACCAATTACTTGACGCACTATGCCTTTTGTTGTGTTTGAAGTTGATGGAGTTGCTACCATTATTGTATTGATTGGTGATGATTAGCTGATTTAAGAACAGCTCATAATGCGAAATACTACCACCTTATGGGTATATTTGTTAAATCGGTTCGGCCAACCGCACAGTTAAAATGTTTTTAATTGCTACTCCGACGATTATCTTATATTAAGTTAAGGTCTGAGTAATTCTCTTTCCAAAATATTATGGCGCAAAGCGTCTCAATTATGACCCTCCATTAATCTATGGCAGCTGTTTCACTTACAGTCTCTACAGTTAAACCACTGGGAGATAGAATTTTTATCAAAGTTTCCGCATCTGAGGAAAAAACTGCTGGAGGCATTCTTTTGCCTGATACAGCTAAGGAAAAACCACAGGTAGGAGAAGTGGCTCAGGTAGGACCTGGGAAACTTAATGACGATGGTTCTCGACAAACTCCTGAAGTGAGTATTGGCGATAAAGTCTTATACAGCAAATATGCTGGAACAGACATTAAATTGGGAGGAGATGAGTACGTCTTACTTTCAGAAAAGGATATTTTAGCTGTCGTAAGCTAAATTATTTGTTTCAAAAATTATTAAAACTTATTATTAAATTGCTTGCCTAAACATGGCTAAAAGAATTATTTACAATGAGCAAGCTCGTAGAGCTCTCGAGAGAGGAATTGATATCCTTGCTGAGTCTGTTGCTGTAACGCTTGGACCAAAAGGAAGAAATGTAGTCTTAGAAAAAAAATTTGGTGCCCCACAAATCATTAATGATGGAGTAACAATTGCTAAAGAAATTGAATTGGAGGACCACATTGAAAATACTGGAGTAGCATTGATTAGACAAGCTGCCTCAAAAACTAATGATGCAGCTGGTGATGGCACAACTACAGCTACTGTATTAGCACACGCTATGGTTAAAGCTGGCTTAAGAAATGTTGCTGCAGGAGCAAATGCCATAACCTTGAAAAAAGGTATCGATAAGGCTACTGAGTTTCTTGTAGGTAAAATTCAAGAGAATGCCAAACCTATAAGCGATAGTAATGCGATTGCTCAATGTGGAACTATTGCTGCTGGAAATGATGAAGAAGTAGGCCAAATGATTGCTAACGCGATGGATAAAGTTGGCAAGGAAGGTGTGATTTCTCTCGAAGAAGGAAAATCAATGACTACAGAACTTGAAGTCACTGAAGGGATGCGTTTTGACAAGGGTTACATTTCTCCGTATTTTGCTACAGATACTGAACGTATGGAAGCTGTCTTGGATGAGCCTTATATCCTTTTGACTGATAAGAAAATTGCTTTGGTGCAAGATTTAGTACCTGTTTTGGAACAAATTGCTAAAACTGGTAAGCCATTAGTCATTATTGCTGAAGATATCGAAAAAGAGGCTTTAGCTACTCTCGTCGTCAATAGATTAAGAGGTGTTCTTAATGTTGCTGCAGTGAAAGCTCCAGGTTTCGGTGACAGAAGAAAAGCAATGCTTGAAGATATGGCTGTGCTAACTAATGGTCAATTAATAACTGAAGATGCAGGCTTGAAATTAGAAAATGCAACTTTAGATATGCTTGGAACTGGTAGAAGAATCACTATCAATAAAGAAACTACAACTATTGTTGCAGAGGGTAACGAAAAAGCAGTTAATGCAAGATGTGATCAAATTAAGAAGCAGATGGATGAAACTGAGTCCACTTATGATAAAGAAAAGCTTCAAGAACGTTTGGCTAAATTAGCTGGAGGAGTAGCAGTCATTAAAGTTGGAGCGGCAACTGAAACTGAGATGAAGGATAAAAAGCTTCGTCTTGAGGATGCTATAAATGCTACAAAAGCTGCAGTTGAGGAAGGAATTGTACCTGGTGGAGGAACAACTCTTGCACATTTAGCTCCTATTCTGAAGGATTGGGCAGATAAAACATTATCTGGGGAAGAATTAATTGGAGCTAATATTGTTGAAGCTTCATTAACAGCTCCTCTCATGAGAATTGCAGAGAATGCAGGCTCAAATGGTGCTGTTATCGCAGAAAATGTAAAATCTAAGCCATTTAATGATGGTTTTAATGCAGCTAATGGTGAATATGTAGATATGTCTTCAGTAGGAATTGTTGATCCAGCGAAAGTTACTCGTTCAGGACTTCAGAATGCAGCTTCAATTGCAGGAATGGTTTTGACAACTGAATGTATAGTAGCTGATTTACCTGAGAAAAAAGAGTCATCTGCACCTGCAGGTGCCCCAGGAATGGGTGGTGACTTTGATTATTAAATAAATAATTATTTAATAATCAAATCTATAAACGGGGTTATTGTAATAACCCCGTTTTTTTATAATTAGATTCTAGGAAATCCAACCAGCACTTAGAATAATTGCAAGAGATAAAAATAAGATCAATATAGTCCAAGTTATTTTATTTAGTGATGCTTCTGCACTACTGGCGCTAGTAAACATTGAACTTCCACTAGCTGCTATTCCTCCCATTCCGTCACCTTTTGGGCTATGGAGTAAAACTAAAAGTATTAGGAGAATTCCAGAAAATACCCATATCCAACTTAAAATTTGACTCATTTCCTATTGTTTTTATTGAGTTTAAACATGTTGTACAACTTTATTATAGCCTTTAAATTCGATTTCTTTAATAAGAGATTCCCCAGTCATTTCTTTTGGAATAGGGAGATTTAATAATTGCAATAATGTAGGTGCAATATCTGCTAAACCAGCATTATCTCTTAAAAGAATCTCATTGCCCATGTTCGGGATTTTTCTTTTTTCACCTTCGATAAAGATTAATGGAACTTTATTTATAGTGTGTGCAGTCCAAGGTTCTCCTGAAGGACCTTTCATGACTTCTGCGTTTCCATGGTCAGCTGTTATAACAATACTACCTCCCATTTCTCCCGTAGCATTTACTATCTTACCTATACATCTATCAACAGTTTCAATCGCTTTGATTGTCGCATTCATGTTACCTGTATGACCAACCATATCGGGGTTAGCAAAATTTATTACAACAAAAGCATACTCTCCACTTTTAATTGCTTGAGCGCAACTCATTGTTAATTCTTCAGCAGACATTTCGGGTTCCATGTCATAAGTTGCGACTCTTGGAGATGGAATTAAGTTTCTAACTTCTCCTGGTAAGGGGATTTCTACTCCTCCGTTAAAAAAGTAAGTAACGTGAGGATATTTCTCTGTTTCTGCAGTTCTATATTGTTTTAGACCATTTTCTGAAACTATTTGGCCAATAAAATTATTTAGAGATTCAGGAGGAAATGCTACCTTAACGGGTAAATCTGCCTCATATTGAGTGAAGGTAACTATATCTAAATTAGGAACACTTTTTCTTTTAAATTCTGAGAATTGTTTTTCTGAAAGTGATTTAATTATTTGCCTGGCTCTATCTGGACGGAAATTAAAGCAAATTAAACTATCTCCATCTTTAAAAAAATTATTAGATATCCGTATGGGTTCTAAAAATTCATCAGTGATTTTTTTGTTATAACTTTTACTTAAGTAATCTTTTGGGGAAATATTGCTTACTTTGACGTTAGGATCAGTTAAATTTCTAAATGCTCTTTCTGTTCTATCCCATAATAGATTTCTATCCATTATCCAATACCTGCCGCATATAGATGCTATTTCACCTGTTTTGTATTTTTTTATACATTCTTCTATTTGATTAAAATATTTTAAGGCACTTTTGGCTGGGGTATCTCTACCATCAGTAATAATATGAATAGCAACTTTTTTTATGCCAATCTGAGATGCCCATTTTATTAATCCCAATAAATGATCAATATGGCTATGAACTCCACCATCGGAACATAATCCAGTAATATGCAAAGTTGAATTATTTTTCTTTAATGAATCAGCTATTTTTTTTAACTCATTAACTTGATTTAATTGATTATTTTTTACAATATTTGTAATCCTTACCAATTCTTGTTGAATGATTCTTCCAGATCCAATAGTAAGGTGACCTACTTCTGAATTACCCATCTGTCCATTTGGAAGACCTACATCAGCGCCACTAGCACTTATCAGCGTGTGAGGATAAGCACTCCATAATGAATCCATAATAGGAGTATTGGCGGTTTTTATGGCATTATTTGATATTTCTTCTCTATATCCCCAGCCATCTAGTATCGCAAGTACTACTGGACTTGCAGGGGTGCTGAATTTATTTATATTTTTCCTGCTAATCTTTGACATATTTAGATCAAAATCCCCTTTCTAACTGATCCAATATTAAATTTAGCTTTAAAAGCTACTCTTTAACAATTTATATTTACTATAGTTAGCTTTTGCTAATTTATAAAGATATTGAAGAAATTTTATTTTAAATAAATATGTCCAATACAGATAAAAGAATTGTAATACTTAATGAAGCTGAGCTAGGCAAAACCCTCTCACGCTTAACTTCTGAAATTATTGAGAAAGTAACAAACTTAAATGACCTTCTTTTGGTTGGTATTCCCACAAGAGGTGTTCATCTTGCAGAAGTTTTAGAAAAAGAAATTTATTCTAAACTAGGTTTAAAAATTAGCAAAGGAACTATAGATCCAACTTTTTATAGAGATGATCAAGATAGGGTTGAGACTCGTTTACTAAAAGCAACTGATATCCCAACTCCTATTGAGAAAAAAACAATTATTTTAATAGATGATGTTATTTATACCGGGCGGACCATTAGAGCAGCAATGGATTCGCTTTACTCATGGGGTAGACCTAAAAGAGTGATGTTATTAGTCATGGTAGATAGAGGTCATCGAGAGTTGCCAATACAGCCTGACTTTTGTGGAAGGAAAGTTCCAACAAGTAAAAATGAGAGTATAAATTTGCGTCTTAAAAATATTGATGGTGAAGAGGGTGTTTTCCTTGAGTAGTCTGATTTCAAAAAATATTTCCTAATTTAAATTCTCCTAATAGCTTATTCTCAAGATCAAAACATTTGATGTAAAACTCACCTTTGTCAGTGATTCTGAAGAAGATTTCTAAGCAGTCTTCACCCAGTTGACATTGATTTTGCAGGACTATTTTGAGTGGTTTTTTCTGCCATTTAATAATTTCTTCTTTACTTTGAACTGCTGCTAATTTTGGTAAACCATTCTCAAAGATCACATCATACTCTTTTTCCAGTTTGGTTTCGCCTATTATTATCTCAAATGTATTTTGACCATTTTTACTAGCTTGAAGTATTAATTTAAATGGTTTTTCTGTTGGCCAGGTTTGCCCTCTGCAGAAAATAGGATGCCAGAAATGTTTTTTTTCTCTCCTATTAAATAACCTTATAGATATACCTTTATTTAATATATCTTTAATTTTAACTCCTGGGGTCATAGCCAAAGCACCTAATGCTATTGATTCGATAGGGGGAGGAGACTTGATTGGTATGTGAGCAATTTTCTTTGCGAGCCATTCTTTAATTAATGGAATTTGTGTTCCACCTCCAACCAAAATAATGGAATTCAAATCATCTAAATTACAAAACTTTCCTCTTGCTTCATTTAATAGTTCTTTAAGTAAGGAGTTTAAATGATTCAGTAGATTATTTTGTATTAGAATTCTTTCAAATATTTCTTTACTTATAAGAAATTCTTTTTCGTCATATCCATCAATATAAAAATTTACGCGGTGTTTTTTTTCATATTTGATTTCAGGAGAACTGAGTTTACATTTTATTTCTTCTGCTATTAATAAATTCCTTGTATCTTGATTAGCAGGGAGAAAATAATTGACAATCCATTGATCTAAATCTTTGCCACCAATTTTAGAACCCGTTTTGCTTATTATTTCAGCACATCTTAATTTTTGTTTTGAAATTGAGCTAACATCATTTCCTTGGAACTTTAAAAGTTCTGCTATTGGTCCAGATTTTCCCTCTCCACCTTCTATTTGGATTATGTTCATATCTATTGTGCTCCCACCAATATCTATTGTCATAAGTTTGGCTCCAAAAGGCACATTAATTCCTAAACTTGCTGCAGTAGGCTCATCTACTAGAGCTATTTCATCTACGGTTAATTCTTCACAGAGACTTAGTAACCATTCCCGGTAACCTTTGTATGTATCTATTGGAGCTGTTAAAACAAGCCTTTTGATGTCATATTCTTTAGGAACGTTTTTCCATAAAACCTCGAAAAACTTTGCACCAGATTCAGGTGGACTTAAAATTTTATGGTCCTTCTTTTCAAAAGGATTTCCAATTAATCGTTTGAAATTTGAATGAAAGAATAAATCTGAATTAACTTTGTTTTTCATCTCTAAGGCACTCTCTCCAATCTTTGTTATTTCTGATCCTTCTTCAAACCACACTACTGTAGGAATAACTCCTGGCTTAGAAGTAATATTGGGTATATCAATTAGAATGGCATTTATATCTTTTTCATCTTGAAAAGCAATAACAGTATTAGTATTTCCTAAATCAATAGCAAGTGTTCCTGATAAAATATTTTTCATAATTTACTTTGTTATTAAGTAATATAAGTTCGTTTTGTGATTTTATGGTTTGAAAGGATCAAATAACTTGTAAACTTTATTGTATAATTTAAAAAAAAAGTTTTTATGAACATATCAAATAATTCTGTGATTGATTCTAATGATCTTGCGAAGAGAGGCGAGAGTTTAATACGAAAATCAACTAATAGATATTTAACTACGGTAAGAATTGCTTTTAGAGCTAAACAAAGACGCTTCGATGATTTTGATGGTTTGTTGGAGGAATCTTCTATTAAACCTGTTCAAAGATCAATTATTGAACTCAGTGATGAACAAGACCAACCAGATTTACTTCCTGGATAATTTTGTTAAGAGAGGAAAAGAATTGGAGATTAAGTAAAGATTTAAAAAAAGGGAAATTTTGTTTTTTGATTGGTGCAAATAATTGGGCTATTGAGTTACAAAAAAGTGAATTTAATTTACTTTATCTTTTACTGATAAGACTTAATAAACAATTATTAGAGATTAAAAATCAATTGATGGATGAAGAATTAATTTCTTTAGAGATAGAACAATCACCTTGGTATATTGAATTGGAAGGGAAAAAGAATGAATGGAATTTAAGGTTAGTTTTTGAAAGTCAAGAGCATACCCGATCTTTTGAAATGTATTGGCCTATACCAATAGCGCAAAATTTATTTTATGAAATAAAAAAAATGTGGGAATCAATGGATTGAAAAATTAATAAAATCGGAAATTTTTTTAAAACATTCCCCGCTTAAGAATTTATTTTTAACATCTTTTCCACAACAAATTTTTGATAATTATTTAAAGAACTAAAAGATGTGGAAAACTTCTATTTATATACAATTTTTAATATTTATCTAAGATTTATTAACCTAAATTTAATTTCTTTAAGAAACCTTTTCCTTAAATGATTCTCATCATTCTAGTATCTGAGACTAATTTGTAATAGTTATTGTTGACGATTTAGCGTTTTTGAAGAAAACTGGATCTTGTCTGTATATTTTTCGATTAATTTGAAGATGCAAAAGTTCAATTGTGATTTAAATCCTAGATCTGCAAGTAAGAAAGATGAAATAATTAGTTTCAAATGTGAACTTCACGAGAATCTCCAACATGCTATGAATGAATTTGTTGAGGATCATCCTAATTGGGATCAATACAGAATATTGCAAGCAGCTATTGCAGGATTTTTGATGCAGAAAGGTTTTCAAAATAGGGATCTTACAAGACTTTATATTGGGAATATGTTTTCAATAAACTTTGATAATTAAATAGGTTTATTTAATTTTTTCTAAAATTATTTTAGCTATATTATTTTTTATGGGTAAAATAGATAATCTATTGCCTTTCTTAACTACTAATAACTCATCCTGATTAAATAAAATTTTTAAGTCAGGTAAACTTAATTCTTTATTCGATTTAAATAGATATTTTACTTTAACGCAATCCCATCTTGGATTGCCAGGTTTCGACTTAGGATCAAAATACTTTGATTCTTTGTCAAATTGAGAAGGATCAATAATATTTAAATCAATTACCTCCATTAGACCTACAATCCCAGGTGGTTTGCAGTTTGAATGATAAAAGAAGACTTTATCTCCAATATTCATCTTTCTCATGAAATTACGAGCTTGATAGTTTCTAATCCCATCCCATAAAGTAACTCCATCTTTCTTTAAGGTGTCTATGCTGTAAGCATCAGGCTCACTTTTCATTAGCCAGAAATTTTCTTCAGTCATATCAAGGGATTTGGGGAAATTGCAAATCGTGAACGAATCGTGAATGTAATATCATACTATTCGCTTTTATATATTTATTATCCTGCAAAGTTCCTATTTAGGAAAGTGATGGGTGGTATGGGGTCAATTGAACTTGCATGTACGTATATATTCGACCTGATAAATTTCTGTAGAAATCTAAGTAAGAGATGCAAAAAGGTGGTTAGGGTTTTATATAACTTTATTTTTACAATTTTATTTTTAATTAATTAAGTCGTTATCATTTATATAAAATTTACTTAATACATAAGTGAAAATACTTAAGACCCTCCCTTTTTTGCCCTTAGCTGTTGGATCGATTTTTGCTGCTTCTGCTGATGAATTGAAATTTGATAATATCAAATATGATCAATACAAGGCAGAGCAGAACATATATAAACCAAATAATAAATTAGAACAATACATAAATAAAGCAGCAACTTATGCAAGTAAGTTTATTCCATTAATGAATGATGGTTCAGAAGGAAGTGAATATACCAATATGCTTGTTAATGATGGAAAAAGATTATTGGTAGATAAGGGATTTAATTTCATTAATGCTGCTGCAAATAGCTCAATTCAAAATATTCCATTTTTTGCTCAAACTACATTTAATATTTCTGGCGGAACAGAATCTGACACAAGTTTCTCAATCAATAGTTTTATGAAACTAGGAGAGTTAGCTGTCGATGAAGAGGGAGATATCAAAACTCTAACTTTTGCTCAAGCAAGGTTAGCAGCAGCTACCAATTCTGACGGAGCTACTACTAATTTAGGTCTTGGAATTAGACATCGTCCTAATGATTTTTCTATGCTTGGAGCTAATGCTTTCTGGGACTACCGTATGACAGACTATAGTGACGCGCATAGCAGACTTGGGCTTGGAGGTGAATATTTATGGAAGGATTTTGAGTTTAGAAATAATTGGTATATGGCAATAACTGATGAAAAAAACGTAACGGTAAAGGGTGTTGATTACAAAGAAAGAGTAGTTGATGGCTGGGATCTAGAAGTTGGATATAGATTACCCAATAACCCAGAACTTGCTTTCTTTGTTAGAGGTTTTAATTGGGACTATCATGATACCCATGACAATTCAGGATTAGAAGGTTCTGTTAGTTGGCAGGCTACGCCTTATGTTGGACTGGAAGCGTGGGTTTCTAATGAGATTTCTGCTGCTTCAACAACAACTAACTCTGCTCTACCAGGTACAGATGAAACATTCTTTGGGTTAAGGTTCAATTGGACTGGAAGCCCAGTAACCTTCTCTAAGAAAGACTATAAGAAAAATATGATTAATCAAATGACTCAACCAGTAAAACGTAAATATGATGTACTTCTTGAAAGGTCCAGTGGCAGTTTCTCAGTACGAGGAACCTAAATAAATAAATAAACACAAACTTTAATCTACTACTTAATTCACAATCAACAAATGTATTCCAAGACTTTTCTAAAATCTCTTTTTACCGCAGGAATTAGTATTGCAGGACTATCCTTTGCTGCATTAATTTCATCACAACAAAAAGTACATGCTTATGCGGGTAATGCCTGCGCAACTGAAGGTAGTACTGCTTCTGAAGGCGCTATGTCTGCAGATTGTGATGGGACTCCAGAAGTTATGGAAGTTAAGTTTTTCGAACTAGGCTTGTGTACAAGTGACCCTTTATCTAGTACAACTTTTAGTAGAGCAAATTGTCACAAGGCGTGGGAAAGCGAAAACGGAATAATAGTAGATATTCCTGCATACATGTCATCTGAGGGCTATGAACTTCCAGGAGCGGTTATCAAACCAGCTAACGGTACTTATTCTCATGTTTATGCAATAGTTAACACTCACTGGGATATAAAAGGTAAAGTTTACTATAACAACAAAACGTATTATACAACTTCTGTTGATAAAGCAGAGAGTGCAGTCTATGACTATTCAACACCAACAGATAATGTCAATAATTATGCGACTTATACTAATAAAATGACTGCAATGGGTGGTAGTGGCTGGGGTGCTAATGGTTGCTTCGACTGGAGTGCAAGCATAGATGGTCAGACCCCCAAAGCAGTTTTGACCAATGATCTTTTAGTTACAGCAACAAATCAAACTGAATGTACTGCTTCAACAAAATTGATTGGTAGCTCAGGTCTTCCTACTCCAGTCACTATTACTAATAATACTTCTAATTATCAATTAAAGTGGGATGTAACCGATAAAGGATTATGGGTAGATCATGATGCAGGAACTGATCCAGATGGGATAGGAGCAGGACCTTTTAGTTTAGATTTAACTGTTTCCGAATAATTCTATTTGTTTCAGTGAGAAACTAAAAATTATATCTTAAATTAAATCTTATTAAGAAGATTTATTTGAATTTTTTAGCTATGAAATTGCAAGAAAATCTCACTAAACAATTTATTTACTCATATCTATTTTCTATCTAATATTAATCAAAAAAGTTTAGGTAAAGTTTTGGTAAAAAATCTCTAACCCTTGAGATCGCAGGAATAGATAGTCGGGTGTACTTTTCATTATCCAGTAGTTAGGTTCCTGTTGTACCATGGGATCTCGGCGAAAATATAGGTTTGAATAAAGTGTGAATAACTTCTTTCAATATAAATTTATTATCCATCAAAGTTCCTATTTAGGAAAGTGAAAGGTGGTATGGGGTATATTCGACCCTTCTACATAGTTAAATTATAACCTCACAAATTTCTGTAGAAATATAAGTGAGCAAGAGATCAAAGAGGTAATTAAGAGGAGACGGTCGTCCAATGCACAACGAAACCACATCTATTTTGTCAAAAGAACTATAAATAGTAATTAAGTTGAAGCCAGATATATTATTACCAGAAACATAAGTATGTTAATTGCAACCGCTATCCGAAATAAAGCCTTCTGATCTGTTTGCATAAGCTTACTTCTTTAAGATATTTGTGTGAGGAAGCTTAAAGAAGCACATTTAAATTAAATAAGCAGGTTTAAGGATTAATTAAAAATTAAATAAGATCAAATTAAAAAATGATTTAATCTAATGTAAATTTGAGAATTAAGTGAAGACGTAAAGATGGGATAAATTCACTCCTATATCAAAAGCTAGAAAAGCAACCAATAGCTTATATCTCCTTTTCATTTTTTAGAACCCTCTACTAATTTCTTATAAAGTTCTTCTGAGATAGGGTGCATAATCTTAAATAGAAGTTCCTTACAAGTTAATTATCTTTATCCTTGTTTCTGGTTACAAGCTATACGAATAAATAATCTATTTAATATGCAAAAACTATAACTATGATTAGCTTTTCTTATAGCGTATCAGACACTACTTAATAGATTAAATCCCAATAGGAACACACATCAACAGGAGTGGTGCAAGTAGTAAGTATTTAATTAAATCAATCTAGGCTTATTCTTCCAAGCAAAGGAATCAAACATATAGCAATGACAAATTCTGGATCTGTATTTTTTACTGCTTTTTAACTTATTGATTTAAGCCAAGAATAGTAGATTGATTTGCGATTTCGTTGTTCTTTAAAAACTAATCTATCTGCTGTTTGTGAAGGGGATTCTCCTTTCTTAATATCCGTTGTCATCGTAATGCCAAATCCACTCGCTTCAATTTTAGGAGTTCCTCCCTCAAGAAATAAGAGAAAATCCCAACCTTTATTCCATCCAAGTTGAAAAGGATTTTTAGGCATTATTTTACTTACATTTAATTCAATCCTATTTTTTTTAAGAACCCTCTATTGTATATAAGACTACTAGATAATAATCTCGTGAACAAAGAAAAAAGAGGGTCTTATCCCTCTATGTTAGATCGACTGTCAATCGATCAAAAGTTTGAATAAAGTTTGAATAAAAAATTACGATTCCTTGATATCCCAGTTATAGATAGACGGGTGTACTGTTCATTAGCCAGTAGTTGACGTCAGTCATATCAGGTGATCTCAGCGAATTTTAAAGCTTGAAACAAGGTTTGCTCAAACTTTTTTGGGTATAAATTTATTATCCATCAAACTATCTATTTAGGAAAGTGATGGGTGGTATGGGGTCAATCGTATTTAATATGGCGGTGCAAGTAGTAAGCGTTTCATTTAAGTATTAAAGTCTCTACATTTTGATCTTTCGTTTTCATAATCTTTTATAGCAGTATCCCATTCTGATAAATCTGCTTCTTTCCCAGAAATATATAATTCCATTTGTTTCGCATAGTTTGCTGATTCAATCCGACTATTGAATGAAGTATTGCAAAAAATTATACTTCCAAATTTTTCATAGTCCGCATAATCCCTATTCGCAGCAAATTCAGCATTTGCCTTTTTCTTTTCTAATGCTTTATATTCCAAATCCTCAATACTAGGTTTTGAAAAAAGTAAGGATGGTTTCTTTTGTACATTTAGATATGCAATAAGGCAAACCCAAATAAGAACAAGAGCAAATACTCTAATTAACCAAGTGTTAATTTTATCCATTAATACTTAATTGCTATTTGCCAATAAGAAAGCAGTGCAAGTAGTAAGCGTTTCATTTTTTAGAGGTCAACTTGAATGTTATATATGCAAAGCCACCAAGTAATAACAAACTAGCGACTGCATAAGTAATTGCTAATCCATACATATGAGTCATTTAATCTTTCTTTTTATCTTTCTTTTTTTTATTAGTTCCTTCTATATACGGAACAAGTAAGTCTAGTAGCCATCTTTTAAATATGTCTATTGGGTTCTTCATTGTTTTATCTAATAAAATAAATAATCCCACCAACAAATGTGCTTCCTACAAGTAGCAAGACCATAGCAAGTGCAATTAATTTTGGTAAGCTTCCCATCTTTTAATACTTAATAGCCATCTACCAGTCAGGATAACGAAAATCTTCACCTATAGGCTCTTCGTAAAAGTCCCCAGCTTTTATTCCTCGCTTATAAGTATTAATTGCTTGATTGTAAGTAGCAATGGAAGGGATTAGGTCACCCACATAAGAAGGAATATCTTTATCCATTAAAAAAGAGGGTTTTATCCCTCTATGTTAGATCGACTGTCAATCAAAAAAAGTTTGGGTAAAGTTTGGGTAAAAAATCTCTAATCCTTGAGATCGCAGTAATAGCTAGTCGGGGGTACTTTTCATTAGCCAGTAATTTATTTCAGTCATATCAAGTGGATTAGCAGAAAACTCCAATGTGTGTACGGTGTGTGAACAGAATATTAAAGATGTTCAATTCTAGGTTCATTATCCATCAAATTATCTATTTAGGAAAGTTATGGGTGGTATGGGGTTATCTTAGTGGCTGTTCACCTATTTAAACTCCTTGAGACATCTATTTCCTAATTCAGGTCTCTCTGCCGAACTTAATCATTGCGAAAGGGATCCCAACAGTAAAAACAACTCCAATAACAAGAATCAAAATCCCTAGTGGAGAAAAAATATCAACACCTTGTCCAGTTTGTGCGAAGAGCATATTTCTTAGTTAGAAAGTTTAGTTTTATTTTATATGAAATAATTATTTTTTTTTGAATTATTTGCTTTTTTTTCCTTTAGCTATCATTGCCACTGGCACTAATAGATATGCAAAGAAGGAAATTAAGACAATGTCTACAATCATTTTAAAAAATACCTGGGATGATCCAGCCAAAAAGACCGTAATTTACTACCAATGCGAAGAAGCCCATCATTGCCATCCTTCCATTAGTAATTTCAGCATTTTGCCAATGAGTTGGTTTTGAGTTTTCCATTTTTTAATTGTTCGTTAATAAGAGTGGTTAAATTTTTATAGTCCGTAAGCAATACTTGGTGCTAGCGCAGTGGTTATTATTGCAATGCCAAATAGTGATATGGCAATTAGATATGTTTTCATAAAAGCCCTACTTTTCCTGCTGTAAAACCCACAGTAAGAAAGAAACCAAACTCTAAAAGGTCTTTAGCACTTGAAGGGACTAAGTTAAATAAAGATGAGATGAAAATCATTTTGATATATATCCTCTAAGTTCCTTGTGGAACATAGTTATACACCGGGGAGATTAATCCACCGCCATCATCATCGTCATCATCATCATTCCATGGCAAATCACCCAACATTAAAGCACTAACAATAAATACTGTTATGACTGGCATAAAAGGAAAAAGTATAGTGTTAATCCAAGTGTTAATTCCTGCTTCAAGCATTACACAAAGCCAGGAATAATTTGTCCAGTAGTTAGATATGCACCAATAGCAGCCATTAGACCAAGCATTGCGAGCCTACCGTTTATAGTTTCTGCAACTACTTTTTCCTTTTCAATTTTTTTTGTTTTAGTGTTTGTCATTTTTATAAAGAGTAATTTATGTAAACTAATATAACATTAGTATTAATTAATGTAAAGAAATTGGTCTAAATTGCTATTTATTTAAGCTAAGTTATACATATCTGTAGCATAACTGTATATTTTTAACTAAATAATTGTTGATATTGTTATTAAGTAGCTTCATGAGCAAAGATTCTACTGTCCTCTCTCCAGCACCTACAGTCCTTCACTAGATGATCTCCTTGAGGACTAAGCTATTGATTTCGAGGTATTAGAGGCGTTTATCTATTTGTTTTTCTATTTTTTCTATTGATGAGTGTGATCGACTGACAAATATTATGCAGCGTTTCTAAAAAAATTCTTTCTCTTCGTATTAGTCATCTTGTCATATCTTTGATTTATTGCTGATACATAAGCTCTAAACTCTTTTTCTTTTTCAATTTTTTCTTTCTGAATTTCTAGCTCTCTCTGCTCAGCAATGTTAGGGAGACTATTCTTTTCTTTTGATTTGAAAAGATTTAGTTTATTAAAAAGATTTTTCATGTCCCAACCTAACAATATCAAGGGAGATAGCAATAGAGACATATAACTAAAGGAAGAAGACGGATCTTCGCTAACACTCTTGAAGCTTTGCCCCAGATCCTTTGCTATAACGTGAGATGCTAGTTATAGATTGATCGTTTCCTCTGTTTTGAGAACACTAGGTAAAGGTGCAAATCTTCTTTGTAAATCAATCTTAGGCAATCTTTTTTTTGTATTGCATGATGACTTTCCCTTAAGCCAGCAAGATAGAGGGGTCATAGTTATGTCTAGCTCATTCGATAGGACTTTTAGTGCTTTCAAGTCTGCTCCATAACCTGCTCTTTCTATCCAACTAGCCATTAGCGCAATATCGTGCTCAATCAAACTCATAAGTTTGCGTGGGACCATTGAATAGCGGACTGAAGCAGATTCCTTAGGATTTATTTTTTGCCATAGAGCTGCCATTTCCTGCCCTGTCATCTCTTCTCCAGCAATATTCATTGATTCTCCCCAAAACCTTTTGGGATGTTCAAAAACAGCCCTTGTCCATAGTCCAATATCATCAACTGCGATTGTTTGCCAAACTTTGTCTTTGTGGACAACTCCTGGGAAAATTGATTCAGAAATCTGCACACCAGGAAGATCACTATCGAAATTCTCGAAGTAGCTAACAGGTCTAAGAATTGTTGAAAGTTTTTTCAATCCATTAATCAGGATGTATTCCTCAATATTCCACTTGCTTGTGAAATGTCCTGGTGCTGGCTCATTCTTTAGAGGGTCCTTGGGTTTGCAAACCGAACTAAAAACAAAGTGCTTTAATGTACCTAATTCAGCAACTTGCTTTACAACGTCTACTAAGTTTCTCCCTTGCTCTATTTCATATTCACGAACCATGCTTCCACGGCCAAATATCCACCGTTTTGTGGGCGTCGTATTGCCAAATATTCCGTAAACCCCTGAAAAAACTCTTTGTAAGCTTTCTGGTTCAAGGAGATCTCCTTGAACAATTTCGACATTTGGCAAGTTGGCCAAAACCTTAGCCCGCTTACTAGAGGGAGAACGAGTAATTGCTCTAATCTTAAAAACTCCACTTTGGGACAAATGCCTTACTACTGAAGACCCCTGTCGGCTGGAGGCCATTGTCACTGCAATAATAGGTCTAGAGTTTTTTTGATTAAGTTCCTCATAACTAGATAAATCGCCGCGAGAAAGACCAGCCTGATGAGATAAGCCCAATTGTTAAGAAAAATAACATTAACTGTTACGAAATGTAAAGCATTTTCTTCTTAATCGTGAGTATGTTCTCGGAGGTCTAGGTTGCAGTTCTGAATCCTGTCGCCTTCAAAAGTTTGAATAAAGTTTGAATAAAAAATTAAGAATTCTTGAGAACCCATTAATAGCTAGACGGATTTACTTTTCATTGGCTAATAGCGAAACTCTTTTTTTAGTATGAGATCTCTGTGAAAATATAGGGTTTTGATAAGGTTTGGGTTGCTTTCTCGGGTATGAATTTATTGCCAATCAAAATCTCTATTTAGGAAAATAATGGGTGGTATTGGGCAGATGCCACTGCGCGGCATGGTATGCATGATAAGACAAATTTATGTGAAAATTATCAAATAATCTGCTACTCACAGTTGTGCTTTTCATGTAACATAATATGTTTACATAAAGTAATAATGAAATGAAAAGACTCGTCCCTTGTATTGCCTTTGCATGTTTGACTGGTTTCACAGCTACAAGTGGTTTACCGGTTATGTCAGGCGGTTGCAGTAGTCACATGAACAAAAAAGCCGAAATCAAATGCGCTGAAGATGATACTGAGTGTCAATCTGAAAAAGCTGAAAAGTTTGAATTACACAAAACCGTAAGGTCATAAAAATTGACTAAACTTAGTGTAATCATTCACTCTGCTCCAAGTGATTTACTTGAATTCATCTTCTGTTTAACTATCGGTTATACATCAGGCTCACTAGGATTTATTTAATTAATAACAACATGACTACTGCATCATTTTTTCTAATTTTTTCAAGCATGCTATTAATTTACGTAATGGCTTGTTTGTGGAGAGATCTTGTAAATCAAAAAGTAAATATACAGCAATAAAATATGCCAATTACTAGCTAGTAATACCAAGGTTTACTAGCTAGTAATACCAAGGTGGAAATAATTGTTGAAAAAACTCCATTAAATAAAGAGGGTGTTATCCCTCAAGTTTACATCGACTGTCAGTCATTCTCTATTTTAGAACTTTGCTTTGCCTAAAATGCGAATTTATTTTAGCCAGAACAAGAGAAAGCACCTGCGAGAATATTTTTAAAAATTGGTGCTTGACCTAATGCGTATAAGAAGAAAGTTGATGATGCGAGAGTAATGGCTATTTTAGAAACCCTGTTAACTTTCAAATTTGAGACTTTTGAAAATGCGGAATTCATTTATTGATTAATGTACTGAAATTATATTAGCTGCATAAATAAAATATTCAGCATCAAAATTTACCAAAGATTAATTTTCTTGCTGCTTTTTCTGCTCTTTTATTTTTACTTGTTCAAACTCTTTTTTAGAAACTACTCGTATTTTGTACTCTGGATATCTTGTCTTCCACCATTTATTAATTGAAATAGCTACTCCTGTTAAATCTTGGGCACAAATATGGACCCATAAAATCTTTGTTTGATCTTCTTTATAGAATTCCCAACTCGAAGGTGAAGCCATTAATAAATCGTGAACATTTCGTGAACATTTTTTTACAGGTTTTCTAGATCCATTGCTATGACTCAATGCTCATGGCTCATTAGTCAGAAATTTTCTTCAGTCATATCAAGGGATTAGCAGGATATTGCAAAGTGTGGATAGGGTGTGGATGGAATAGTTTCGACACCCGCTTCTTAAGTTATTATCCATCAAATTATCTATTTAGGAAAGTTATGTGTGGTATGGGGTCAATTCAAATTGCATGTACGTATCTATTTGACCGCACGAATTTATGTAGAAAAAGAACAAAAATGATGAGCATTCTGATCGTCTACATCCGCAATTAAATCATATTCTTTTAATTTTTCTGTAATCCTTGTATATTCAATCTCATTTACTAAATTAGCTAAATATTTTTCTAAAGAATTAATTTTAATTTCTATATTCATTAATTACCTTTAGTTTATTTATAGCTATTAATTATCGTATTAACTTTATTATTGATTGATTTCTGCTTATATGCCGTATATCTCTAATCATTACTTAAGCTAGATAATAATCGAGCTTTTGGATTATCCATAATGAATCACCTAGAAAGAACCTAGACTTCCCAATCTATGTCGTAATCGTCATCAATATCTTTTTCCCAAACCCTCGCAAGTTCTCTTAGTAGAGTTTTTACTTCCATATCTTTAGCTCCAGATTCTTCTTGGAACTTGGTGCAAATGACTTTAATTTCGTCATAAGCTTGCTCTAGCAATATTGTTTTTTGATCTGGATTAGCCATTAATTTGGCTCATACTTTTTGCGTTTTTTATTATTGGTTCCGTTTCTTTTTTCACCCTTATTAACCCTTATCTCTCTTCCCATCCATTCAACATCTTGAAGATCATCAATAGCTTTTTTCTCAGAATTTTGATCATTTAAATCTACAAAAGCAAAACCTCTTTTTCTTCCTGTTTCTCTATCAAGAGGTAAATAACATTTCTTTACTACTCCATAATTACTAAAAAGTTGTTCAAGATCTTCAACTTCAGTTTCCCAAGATAAATTTCCAATAAAAATAGTCATTTCGTTAAAATCTTTTAGTGAATGTAAAAATAGTTGCTTTGGACTAGTGAAGTTATCTCCAATCAAATGCTTCCATTGTTATTATCTTAACTCTTGATTAGCTATGTAAGAAGAATAAAGCATTTGATATGTCTTACATACCCATTGCTTTTCTTAGCTTCGCAGCCTCATCTAAACCTTCCATAATTGTAAATGTAGAATTTTCAGTAGCTTTTTGTCTTAGTTTTGAAAGTTCTCTATATTCTTCTGATTCATACGCTTCAACAGCCGCTCTCATGGTAGGGAATTCACAAATAACTGCTAAATTAGCATCCTCCGTCCTCTCCTTTCCTTGTGGCTCTGTATCTTTTGCAAAAACTTGTCCACCAACCTCTTTTAGCCATGGACCAACTTTTTTTACATATTCATCAAATAAGTCCTGATTAATTATTCTTGCCGTTGAGATCCAATAACCTTTAGCTCCTCTTTTATCCATGATGTATTTATGTTTCTAATATTCAATTTAGATCGACTGTCAATACTAATAGCAAAGAACGCTATCCGCTTTAATCGACTCTTCAATTAGTACATTGGGCATTACAAACTCTGCCTTATATCCATTCAGAAGCGTCTTATCGTAACCCCTCGATTGAGCCGACATTTCTGAGACATATATAGTAACGTTTGAATTCTTTAAATTTTCAAGATGTTCGTATAAATCTCCAGTACCTTTACCAACTATTTCACCAGCTTTTTTGCAATTTAGTATGTTTACTCCTTCTCCCTCTAGGAAAAGAGTTACTTGATGCCCTTCGTTTTCTGCAGTAAGGGCAGCCAATAAACCTAAAGTTATTTTATTTTTTGATTTTAAACCACTGTAAATATTAACTAGTACTTTATTGTCGGCAATGATTGACATTTAATTCTGCTTAAAATTTACTTTTTTAATCTAGGTTTTTCTTTTGATTTTTTCAACCATCTAATCTATCAGCGTAATCCCTTAAAATTTCTGCCATCTTTTGAGGTGGAATTTCTTCTTGATATTCTCTACATAAATCAAAAAATTTATCCAAGAAATCTTTCATTGAAGAGGACATAAAAAAAAGAGGGTTTTATCCCTCTATGTTAGATCGACTGTCAATCATGATAACCAACTTTAGAAACAATATTTCCTGAAACAGGATCAGTAACTCCAAGTTCAGGAGACAACTCTTCCATAAATCCTCTAACCTTATCAAGGTGAGAAATCATAGCTGGTCTTTGAGCTGCAATAGCTTCTGCACTTTTCCAAATCCCAACAAAACAGTAATCATAATCACCAGTTTTAGCGATATATCTTTGAGTCATCCCCTCAAAACTTGTTTTAGCTATTACTTCAAAATATTTTTCTACACAATCCTGTTTCAACTTAAATCTAACAACATTCATGAAATTTGGTGAGCTCATAAAAAAAGAGGGTTTTATCCCTCTATGTTAGATCGACTGTCAATCAATACAATTATGCGACTAAATTTGATAAGCCGCTTTTTTATTGATTTATAGAATATTTTAAAAAGTATAGCTAGTTGCAATTGGCTAATAGTAAAACAGCTAAAACTTAATTAAGAAATTGGAAGACCAAATGCAATATGATCAAAGAATTGAAAATATAGCAGCTGTTGCAGTAAACCTAGTTAAGGCGCTGGTAATAATTTATCTAGGAGTCGAAGAAGTATTTAAAATAAGAAAATCACTTAAAAATAAGTTAGATTATTATTTTGCTTGGGATGATGATGATTTACGAGTACAT
>QCJI01000002.1 GCA_003216135.1 Prochlorococcus sp. AG-409-A22
GCAAGACAACATTAAGCCATAAATCTTCTGTGATTATTCTACGAATTTCTGCTTCATTAGTAATTCCATCAATCTCAGCAGTGTGCTGAGTTGAAATTAAAATGGTATTTATTGAAACTGGAATCCCTTCTTTATAATCAATACTTACTTGAGTTTTTCCATCAGGCAGTAGATAATTCAGAACTTTTTCATGTCTTACTTTGGCAAGCTGTATTGCTAACCTATGAGCCAAGCTAATTGGTAATGGCATCATTTCAGGTGTCTCATCGCATGCATAGCCAAACATTATTCCTTGGTCCCCAGCTCCAGTGTTATTTTCCAAATCGTCTTTCATATCATCTGCTTCGTTTACCCCTTGAGAAATATCAGGTGACTGCTCGTCAAGCGCTACTAAAACTGCGCAGCTATTAGCATCAAAGCCACCAGCCTTTGATCCTTCATATCCAATGTTTTTAATTACATCTCTTACTAGTTTGATATAGTCAAGCTTTGCTTTTGAAGTTATTTCTCCAGTAAGTAAACAAAGACCAGTATTGACAACAGTTTCGCATGCAACTCTGCTTTCTGGGTCTTCTGTCAATAAAGCATCTAAAACCGCATCACTTATTTGATCACATATCTTATCTGGATGGCCTTCGGTTACAGATTCAGAAGTGAAGATGAAATCACTCATAATTATATTAAAAGTTAATAGTTATATAATCCTAAATTAAATTGATGTTGCTAATCAATGATTCTTGATTCTAAATTAAAAATTATTATCAAATAAATTTATAAAAGTACCTTAGATATATCTATTTAACTAAAATTAGTAGTTTAAACTGTTTCTGATGAAGCTGTCTGTAGCTCTTCATTCTCATCAGTTTGCTCAAATAGCATTTGCTTATATTTCGCAGCCATTTCTTCAGCTTTACTAAATACTTTCTGGGGATCGCTTAACATGTCACCTGGTTCTGGTTCAAGCGCTTTAGTAGATAAAGATATTCTTCCTCTTTCTGAATCTAAATCTATAATCATTACTTTCATCTGGTCATTTACGTTTAAAATGTTATGAGGTGTCTCAATATGTTCATGACTGATTTCAGAAATATGTAAAAGACCACTTACTCCTCCAATATCAATAAACGCGCCATAAGGCTTTATTCCTTTAACAGAACCTACAACAACTTCTCCCACTTCTAACCTATTCATTTTCTTCTCAACAAGAGCCCTTCTGTGACTTAAAACTAATCTGTTTCTTTCTTCATCGACTTCAAGAAACTTTAATGGTAGATATTCACCTTCTAGGTCATCTTTTATTTTGCGGGCACTAATATGGGATCCAGGGATAAAGCCTCTTAAACCTTCTACTCTTACTAAAGCACCACCCCTATTGGTTGCGAATACTTCCGAATAAATAGTAGCATCCTCTTTTTGTAATTGTCTAACTCTTTCCCATGCCCTTTGATACTCTATTCTTCTAATTGATAGGGCTAACTGTCCATCTTCATTCTCCTCACTCATTATGAAGAATTCTCTTTTTTCTGAAGTCTGTAAAACTTCACTTAAACCCTCTACTTTATTTATTGAAACCTCTTGCACAGGCATAAAAGCAGCAGTTTTTGCACCTATATCTATCATCGCTCCTTTAGGCTCAAGAGCAAAAACTGTTCCTTTTACTAGGTCGCCAGGTTTAAAATTATAATCATATTTTCCGAGCAATGATGCAAATTCTTCTTGAGTAAACCCTGCATTATCAAGATCATTGTTTCTACTTGAGGAAGAATCTGCTGATGGTATTTCCTCTTTTGTATATGATAAATCGTCTTTTTTTGAAGACTCTGAATTCTTATCTAATTCAGATGAATTGTTAATTTCTTGATCGCTAAGAATTTCTTTTACAGGTTGAGAAGAATTTTCGCTCATTTGTTAAATCGCAGACTACCTTAGATAGTTAGAAAGTAATGCTATTAGCCTGCAAACTAATAGCAAAAAATTATTTGTATTTAATATTCTACACTTTAATATGCTGAATTTTTTATAAAATTGATGCTAATTCATTTTTTGCAGTTCCTTTTAAAGATTCGAGAGTGGAAATAAAATCTTTTACACCATTAAATTTTCTGTAAACTGAGGCATATCTTATATAAGCAACTTCGTTTTCTTTTCTTAAGCCTTTAAGTATTAAATCACCAATTCGAGAAGATTTAATATCTTTATTTGATTCTTGTATGATTTGAGATTCAATCCCATCAACAAAATTAATAATAGCTTCACTGGTAAAGGTTGTTTTTTCGCAGGCTCTTGATATACCAGTAACTAATTTATCTTTCTTAAATAATTCTCTACTTCCATCTTTCTTAATTACTGAAATTGGCATTGTTTCAACTCTTTCATAAGTGGTGAATCTAAAGGTGCAATTTAAACACTCTCTCCTTCTTCTAACACTTTTGCCAGTATCAGCAGATCTAGACTCTAAAACTCTACTATCTGTATTTTGACAGGTTGGACACTGCATATAGGGAAATAAGACAATCCTTAACCCTAATACTAGGTTAATATCACAATTATGAAAAGTAGAAAAAAAAACCCTCTTTATAAAGAGGGTTTTAAAATTTTATTTTTTATCAAATTTAGGGGGATCTCTAAAAGCGACAGCAAAAAATAAAGTAACAACTGCAAGAGTTAAAATAAGAACGTAAGCAAAAGCTTCCATGAGAATAAATAATAAAGTTTAGTTTAAACCCTTCCTGGGATTCTTCTAGTGGTTTCGTCACCAAGCTTCTTGAATAGACCAAATTCAACTTGGTCCCCTATGTCAGAATCAATACCAGCAAAGTTGTTTTTGTACAGGGTTCTTGAAGCATGCCACCAGTGACCGAATAAGAATAACAATCCGAAACATAAATGGGCATAGGTAAACCATGCTCTTGGAGAGCTTCGGAATACACCATCAGATTTATAAGTTTCTCTGTCAAACTTAAATGCTTCGCCAAGCTGTGCTTTTCTGGCTAATCTTTTAACTACTGCTGGATCAGTAAATGTTTGACCATTTAGATCTCCACCATAAATAGTTGCTGTGATACCAACTTGTTCAAATGAATACTTGGCTTCAGCTCTTCTAAATGGAATATCGGCCCTTACATTACCTTCTTTATCTTCAAGTATGACTGGGAAGTTTTCAAAGAAATTAGGTATTCTTCTTACTTCTAAATCATTACCTTCTTTATCTTGGAAAGTAATATGACCTTGCCAACCAGTTGGCAAGCCATCTCCATTAACAAGAGCTCCAACCCTAAACAATCCGCCTTTAGCAGGACTATTACCTACGTAGTCATAAAACGCTAATTTTTCTGGAATTGAAGCGTATGCTTCCTCTCTAGTAGCACCATTATCAATAGCTGTTTGGACTCTTCTATTAATCTCAGTTTTGAAATAACCAGAATCCCATTGATATCTTGTTGGACCAAACAACTCAACTGGAGTTGTTGCTGATCCATACCACATTGTTCCTGAAACAACAAAAGCTACGAAAAGAACAGCAGCTAAAGCACTAGCTAATACTCCTTCCAAACTTCCAAGCTTAAGTGCTCTATAAAGTCTTTCTCCAGGTCGGTTTGTGATATGAAAAATACCCCCAATAATACCCAATAGACCTGCTGCAATATGGTTCGCAACGATCCCTCCAGGATTAAATGGATTAAAGCCATCTGCATCCCAGGATGGGGCCACTGGTTCAATATGACCAGTTAAACCATAAGGGTCTGAAACCCAAATACCTACATTGGCACAATGAAAAGCTCCAAATCCAAAGCATGTAAGGCCAGCTAATAGAAGGTGAATACCAAAAATTCTTGGTAGATCAAGTGCAGGTTCTCCTGTTCTTGAGTCCTCCCATAGTTCAAGATCCCAATATGTCCAATGCCATATTGCAGCTAACATCAAAAGTCCACTAAATACTATGTGTGCTGCTGCAACTCCTTCAAAACTCCAGAATCCGGGATCAACCCCAGTAGCACCGGTTATATCCCATCCGTTCCAACTACTTGTGATTCCTAATCTTGCCATGAATGGCATGACGTACATCCCCTGTCTCCACATTGGATTGAGAACAGCATCTGAAGGATCAAAAATGGCTAATTCATAAAGAGCCATAGAACCGGCCCAGCCGGCTAATAATGCAGTATGCATGAGATGCACAGCCAGTAGTCGACCTGGGTCGTTAATAACTACTGTGTGCACCCGATACCAAGGCAATCCCATCGGTTAATTTCTAGATAACTATGCTGAATAAACAGCTAAACATCACGATAGTAAGGGTTTTTTAGTCTTTGAGGGATTTTTGTAAATAAATTTATTTTCTTGCAAAAATTGGCCAAATCAATTTCTATTACTTTAGTTTCGAGGAATTTTCCCCTAAAAATTGTTAATATTTTGGTCACAATTCTCAAAGTAAAACGCCAAAATAGGAAAAATAACTACAAAAATGGCAACTATTAGATTCATCCGAGAAGGAGTCGATATTCAGTGTAAAACTGGAGAAAATTTAAGGGATTTCGTAATTAGAGAGAAATTACAACTTTATGGGCTTAAAGGAATGTTGGGGAATTGTGGTGGAGCAGGACAATGTAGTACTTGTTTCGTTTCTATAGAAGGAGGAAGCAAAAATTCTTTGAGTCCACTTACTAGTGTGGAAGAAGAGAAACTTAAAAATAGACCTAAAAATTGGAGACTTGCATGCCAAACTCTAATTAATTCATCTGCAGTAATACTTACAAAACCTCAATCTCCTCCTTCTAACTTAGAGGAACTAAAAGAAAAGAGTAATAATAAAAAATTATCTCGTTAAATTGTTTAAGACTGTTAATCAGTTGAGGCAATTTATTGCTTTTTTCACTTTATTTCAATTTAAATGTCTATAGTCTATTTAATTATGAAATCGTCACTCTAAATGGAAACAACAAATTTTGGGTTCATAGCAAGTCTTCTTTTCGTGGGAGTACCAACTATTTTTCTAATAGGTTTATATATCTCCACTCAAGATGGTGAAAAATCAAGCTTCTTCTCAGACTCTGGTAAAGGTAAACTGGGACCAAAACGCTAAATCAATTAATTAATGTTTTATGTTTCTGCAAAAGAATTTTTATTGTGGGAAAAAAAACAATTACTTAAAGGGGGAGATAAAAAATCTCTTTATCTCTTATTAGAATCAATAGGCGGGATATCTCATAATGAAATTAATTTACTTAGATTGAATTCTGAGGGAGATTTTTATTTAAAAAAAAACTTAGATTTAATTGAATCTTTTTGGGATAATCATCTTACAAATAAGATACCTATTCAATATCTATCTGGATTTACTTTCTGGAGAGATCTTAAATTAATTGTTTCTGAAAACGTACTAATTCCAAGGCCAGAAACAGAATTAATAATTGAGATTGTCTTTAAGATTTTTGGAAATAATTTCAAAAAATTAGTTTTTGCTGAGTTAGGAACTGGATCAGGGGCTATAAGTATTGCTCTAGCATTGGCTCATCCTTCTTGGGAGGGAATTGCAACAGATATTGATAAAAATGCAATAGATATTGCATCGAGAAATTTTATGAATTATTCAAATCAGAAGAATTTGACATTTTGTTGTGGTCATTGGTGGAATCCTCTGGAACCTTTAAAAGGTGAATTAGACTTTGTTATTTCAAATCCGCCATACATTCCTGAAGAAATCTATAAAAAATTGCCAGTTGAAGTAAAGAATTTTGAACCTAAAATTGCTTTATTAGGAGGGGAGGAGGGTCTGGAACATATCAGGGAAATAATATACAATGCCCCATCATATTTAAAAGAAAAAGGATGGTTAATAATTGAGAATCATTTTGATCAAGGATCAATAGTAAGACAATTGTTTCTGGATAATAGATTTACATCTGTACAAGTCTTAAAAGATTTTTCTGGTATTGGAAGATTTACAATTGGAAGATATAAATAAATTAGTATTAGTTAATAATTTCAATGAATGTAATTAATACAGAATCAGCCTTTGATAAACTTAAAAGTGGTTTGCCTATCATTTTTCAGACAGATACTTTACCTGCAATTGGATGTTTGCCAGAGTTCTCACAAATAATTTATGACATAAAAAAAAGAGATAGCAACAAGCCTTTAATTCTTATGGGAGCAGAAAATGAACAATTAATAGATTATGTTCATGAATCTGCGAAAGAAGATTATGAAAATTTAGCTGACAAATATTGGCCAGGAGCTTTAACGATGATTATTCCTGTTTCAGAAAAGAAGAAATCAACAGTAACAAGTAAAAATTTTACTCTAGGTTTAAGAATTCCAAATTCACATATTGCGCAATCTTTAATAAGAGAAACAGGCCCATTGTTAACTTCAAGTGCAAATATTTCAGGAATTCAAGGATCAATCACAGCTGAAGGTATTTCTCTTGATTTGCCTAGTGTAGATATCTTAGGACCTGTACCATGGGAAAGATGTAGCGGTAAAGCAAGTACAATAATCTCTTGGGTTAAGTATGGAGACTGGAACTTAATAAGAAAAGGCCAAGTCTCAATAAATGGATTTTATTAATGTTCGTTTTGTTGTTTTTGGTTGGTTTAATTCAGTTCTTCACTTATTGGATATTTGAACCTTTTATTGCTTTTTTAACTCATTTTCTTGAAATAAGATTATTACCTGGTATTGCTTTGGTAATTGTTATTTATCTTTTTTCGGCAAAGGATAAATAACAATTATACATAAATTGCTAATAATGCCGGCTAACAGATTTGAACTGATGACCTTCGCTTTACAAAAGCGCTGCTCTACCGCTGAGCTAAGCCGGCATAAAATATATTTTACAATTAAGAAGGTTCAATTTGTTATTTTTTTAGGTTTTTTATATTTATTACTTTTTTATATCTTTCTCAGTTTTTTTTAATTGTATTTCTCCATCAATAGTTCTTTTGATTGGCAAATTAGCAACTAATGCTGTCATTCTATCTTCCGTTTCTAAACTTACCGCTACCTCCTCAAAGTCAATCTCTACATATTTAGCAACAACATCAAGTATTTCTTTCCTCATTTTATCTAAAAGGTCAGTGGTTAAAGAACTCATGTCAACTCTGTCATGAGCCAGTACTAGTTGTAATCGTTCTCTAGCTGTATTCGCACTAGCCGTCTCTCGGCCTAGTAACTTGTTTATAAGGTCTCTGAGAGTCATCATTTTAAAAAATCTTTGTTTGCATTAATCTCATAAATTTATCTCGCAATCTTTTACCTTCATTCTTTGGATCAATAATAGGAACGTCTTTACCTGAAAGCCTTTCAGATACATTTACATAGCATTTTTTAGCGGGAGATTTACTATTTGAAAGTGTTAATGGCTCACCTCTATTTGTACTTATTATTACTTGTTCATCTTCTAAAACAATTCCTAATAAAGGTAATGAAAGGATACTTCTGACATCTTCTATCGATAGCATTTCTTGACTAGCCATCATATTAGGGCGCACTCTATTTATTACTAATTGAATTGGTTCAATATCAGATGCATTTAAAATACCTATTACTCTATCGGCATCACGAACTGCTGATAATTCAGGATTAGTGACCACTATAGCTTCTTTACAAGCTGCAAGAGCATTTTTGAATCCATCTTCTACTCCTGCGGGACAATCTACTAAAACATAATCAAATTTTTCACTGAGTAACTCACTAATTTTTTTCATGTCTTCAGGTTTCATCCAGTCGAGCATCCTAGGATCCCCAGCAGGTAAAAGGGATAAATTAGGCTGTTTTTTGTGTCTGACTAATGCTTGATCTAGACGACAATTCTTGTCTAGAACATCCTGCGCTGTATAAATAATTCGATTTTCTAAACCCAAAAGAAGATCTAAATTTCTTAAACCAAAATCAGCATCCAGAACAGCTGTAGAGGCGCCACTACTTGCGAGTGCTATGCCGAGATTTGCTGTCAAGGTAGTTTTTCCAACTCCACCTTTCCCAGAGCAAATTAATATTGTGCGACTATTTTCCGACAAGAAACTTAGAATAATATTTTAAATAATAAGACTACTTTCTAAAAGTTAAATATTTTAAAAGTTAAGTAATTCTTAAATTTATAAATTTACTTTAATTTATTTCAAATAATTGATTTATTTTCAGTATCGATTAAATAGGGCTTAATTACAATTGTCTTTTTTTCTATTATCGCTACCTCCGGATAATAATTTTTGGGCTTATCTTTTGGTCCTATTGCAACAAGATCAGAAATTCTTAACTGTATGGGGTGCAGATAAAGGGCGGCGATATAGCTATTTGCGTTGCTATCTTGACCTGCCTTAGCAATTCCAAGTAATTTACCCCATACATAAACGTTTTTTTTCGCAGAAACTATCGCCCCTGGGTTAACGTCTCCAAAAATAAAAAGATTGCCATTTGAAGATATTCTGTCCCCTGATCTAATAGTACCTTTATGTACAATATCTTCTGGCTTTCTTGAGTAATTTAAAAATAATTTTTTTATCACATTTTCATTCTCAAATGTTGAATCTATTTTTAAAGATTTCCCAGTTAAGATTGTTTCTCTGTTGTTTGAATAAATATGTATTGAACTTACGTTCAGTTTTTTAATATTAAGTTTAAATTTGGCTAATTGATTTGCATTAATTATTTCATTGATTGCAAAAATAATAGCTTCAAGTGGTTCTTTTACTGAAATCAATTTTAAAAAATTCTTATCTAAAGGGTTTAGTTCTTTTAAAGAGATTGTTTTGATATATTCACTATTGATATTTCGGACAATTATTTTCATTAAATATAATTAGGCTTTATTTCTTATAGTTGAAATTTGCTTTTTAATTTCATTACTAATAACACTAGGATAGACAATGAATGAACTTGCTTCATGTTTCATTAAAGCTTTTATCAATTCTGAACTATTTTCTAATGCACTTTCGTAGATACCGTCCCATATCTTTAGTGAGTTGTTAGATCTAAAACCTTTAAATGACTTTTCTTTAATTCCACAAAAGATTTCTGAGTCATAATTATTAGCTTGACATAGCTTTTGAGCAAAAGCGAGAAGTTCTAATCTTTCGATTTTACTTAAGAAACTAATGTTAGATGCTTTTAATAAATCTCTATCAATAAACATTCTGCATAGAGTATTAAGCGGTTCAAAAGATTCATCTTTCCATCTAATTAGATGATAGTACAAGGTTATGTCATCATTTCTCATGAAGTCATCAATATCAATGTTCTCAGGTGAAAAGATCAATTTTTGAAGTGATTTATCTATCCATATTTTTTTCTCATAATTTTTCTGAATAGTATAAATAATTTTTTCTAGAATCCATGTTGAAATTTCGTTGATTCTGTGGTTATAAATCGTTCTATACATAATGTTTCTTAGGACTAAGAAATGTTCTATTGCAATAACACCTTTTGGCTTGATAGCAATATTTCCATCTGGAGAGACA
Source organism: Prochlorococcus sp. AG-409-A22 (assembly GCA_003216135.1). Taxonomy (GTDB): domain Bacteria; phylum Cyanobacteriota; class Cyanobacteriia; order PCC-6307; family Cyanobiaceae; genus Prochlorococcus_A. The sequence goes on from QCJI01000002.1 coordinate 9,462, forward strand.
GTAAGAGCTGAAATAATTCTTCCTAAATCTACTAATCCATAATTTGTGCCTGTGTTATAACTATCCCGTAATAAGTAATCAAGTCGATCGCAATCTATTTCACTACTAATCAATGTCTTTACTGGGTTTGAAAATAAACTTTTTGATTTAAACAATTCCCCTATTTGACTGGGTAGTTCACTGCCATATTTTTTAAGAATTGAGTTTATTGGGGGGTGATTTTTTACTAACTTCTCAGACCAGTATTCATGATTATGATTAAATATTGCTTCGCTTGTGTGGCTTAAAGGCCCATGCCCTAAATCATGTAATAAAGCGGCTCCAAAAAGAACAAATTTATTTGTACTAAATTTAGTTTCACTTTTAACTAAACTTTTATAAATTTTTCTTGCTATGCAAAATACACCTATTGAATGGGTAAATCTGCTTGATTCTGCACCATGGAATAATAGTGAAGCTGCCCCTAATTGTTTAATCCTTCTTAATCTTTGAAAAGCGATCGTGTCAATTAATTCCATAATCATTAATTCTTCTGGCTTCGCAGAATCAAATATTATTTCCTTGTGTATTGGATCATGAAAGATCCTTTTTATGCTCATAATTTTTGAGGAATTTTCTTTTTATAAAACTCTTTTTCCATTTAAGATCCCAAGTCTTCTTGAAATAAATCATTATTAGTTTTTGAAACCTCATTCTCTTCTAAAAGCGACTCTAGATATATTTCTGCATTTTTGACCCATTTATCTTCAGCATTACCATATTCCAAAGCATCTGGAATATCTAAAAGCTTGTCAGGTGTTAAGCCTTTACCCTGAATATTATTCCCTTTAGGGGTTAAATAACTAGCAACCGTAATAGCTATACCACTTTCCTCTCCTAAGCTTTTGAGAGATTGAATTAAACCTTTTCCATATGTTTGTTCCCCCATTAAAGTTGATCTGCCATTATCTTGTAGTGAACCAGCAAGAATTTCACTCGCACTTGCAGTTGCTTTATTCACTAAAGTTACCATTGGTCCATCAAAAGATGTTGCTTTTTGAGAAATTATTGCATCTTTAATACCATTCCTATCTTTTGTTTCAACGACGGGTCTTTCACTGAGGAATGAGTCTGCCACTGCTATTCCAGAACTTACTAATCCTCCCGAATTATTTCTAAGATCTAGTATTATTCCTTCTACTTCTTTTTCTTTTAGCTCTTGTAAAGCCTCTTCAATTTTTTTGGGAACACTTTCGCTGAATTGAGTAATTCTTAAATAACCAATGGTGTGAGAGTCATCCCTCAATCTTTTTGTCCTAACAGGTCTAAGATCAACAGATCTTCGTTCTAAATCGATCTCTTTGATTTCTCCAGAGGTAGAGGTAACTTCAACAATAACTTTAGTGCCGGTTTCTCCTCTTAATTTTGAAGCAGTATTGGCAAGACCTAATTCTTCAGAAGATATTCCATCAACCTTGGTAATAAAGTCACCACTTATAATCCCAGCATCCTCTGCCGGAGATCCCGCAAGGGTAGAAATAACTTTTATTTTATTATTGATTTCATCTTCACCCAATTGAAGTCCAACACCATTAATTTCGCTACCGAAATTACTTGCCTTTAGAAGTTCATAATCCTTTGGACGCAAAATTCTTGTATAGGGGTCATCAAGAGGTTTCAACATATCTTCAATTGCAGAATAAACCTCTTCACTTGTTTCAATTTGTTTCTGTAATGTTTGTTGTCTAATTCTCTTCCATTGAATCTCATCGAACTTGTCTGGGTCATAAAAACCCTCATTAACTAATGTCCAAGCATCAAGCACAAATTGCTTGCTATCACTGAGAGCATCTACTTTCTGAATACATATAAAATGGGTTGATAAAACAAAGATCATGAGTATGGTGACCCATTTTCTGAATGTTAAAAGTTTGTTAAAAGATGAATCCATTGGGTTAAGTGTTAACACCAAGTATAAGAATTTTAAGTAAGCTCTTTATATCAAAGCTAATTTTTTTTTGGATGGCTGATTCTTCATCAGTTTATGATTGGTTCCAAGAAAGACTTGAAATCCAAGACATAACAGACGACGTAACTTCCAAGTACGTACCCCCACACGTAAATATTTTTTATTGTTTAGGAGGTATAACTTTAGTATGCTTCCTAATTCAATTTGCAACAGGTTTTGCAATGACTTTTTACTATAAGCCAACAGTCACTCAGGCTTATAGTTCAGTAAGTTATTTAATGACTGATGTCAGTTTTGGATGGCTTATAAGATCCGTACATAGATGGAGTGCTTCTATGATGGTTCTGATGCTAATACTTCATGTCTTCAGGGTATATCTAACTGGCGGGTTCAAAAGACCCAGAGAGTTAACTTGGGTAACGGGGGTTGTAATGGCAGTCATAACAGTTGCTTTTGGTGTTACAGGTTATTCATTACCATGGGATCAGGTAGGCTATTGGGCCGTAAAGATTGTTTCAGGGGTTCCTGCAGCAATACCAGTAATAGGTGATTTTATGGTTGAACTTCTAAGAGGAGGAGAAAGTGTTGGTCAGTCTACTCTTACAAGATTTTATAGTCTTCATACTTTCGTATTACCTTGGTCGTTAGCTGTATTTATGCTGATGCATTTTCTTATGATTCGTAAACAGGGTATTTCAGGCCCCTTGTAAACCCTTATAATTTAATCATTACTCAAAAGTTTCATATGTCTACGTTAAAAAAACCAGATTTATCTGACCCAAAGTTAAGAGCTAAATTAGCAAAGGGGATGGGGCATAATTATTATGGTGAACCCGCCTGGCCAAATGACTTATTATATATTTTCCCAGTAGTGATTTTAGGGACTATTGCTTGTGTTGTAGGCCTTGCAGTATTGGATCCTGCGATGCTAGGAGATAAAGCTAATCCATTTGCAACTCCTTTAGAAATTTTACCTGAGTGGTACCTTTATCCTGTTTTTCAAATACTTAGAGTAGTACCTAACAAGCTACTTGGTATCGCTCTTCAAACATTAATCCCTCTTGGTTTAATGATTTTACCTTTTATAGAAAATGTGAATAAATTTTCTAATCCATTTAGAAGACCTGTAGCAATGTCTGTATTTTTATTTGGAACTTTCTTGACAATATATTTAGGAATTGGTGCTTGTTTACCAATAGATAAATCACTAACACTAGGGTTATTCTAAGATTTATAGTCTAAACATATCTAAATCATTATTTCCTTCCCTGAGAAAATAATTCATTAAAAGAAAACCAACAATTGTCCACGTTTGATATGTTCGTGATTGTTGCCCCACCCATGTACCAGTAGGCCCATCAAAATATTCAGCCCATTCTTGCTTGGGTAATTGATTTAATTGACACCAATAAGATTCTTCTACTAAAGATCTCATTTCTTCCATTAAAATCACATCATCAGTTGGAAATCTATTTTGATGCAAAAGGACAGCTGCTCCAAAGAACCAAAGTAAGCTAGGCCAGTGACCACCATTATGATAACTCCATGGCCAATTCTTTGGATCTGAGCCTGTTTTGTTTTGCCATTCTTCTACATCCATATGAGGGTGACATATTCTCATTGGCATTTGTGCCATCAAATGCTGTCTGTTATGCAAAACCAATCTAAATAAGGCTCTTTGTTCGGCAGCAGGCAGTACTCCAAACATGCATGCTAAAGAGTTCCCTAAACTATAGAATCTAAAATCAGGTCTACCAGTTCTAATATTTCCTATTAAATAACCCCCTCTATTCTCCAACCAATCTTGAAGCCATGAAGGAACTACTTGTGGTTGAACATTAAATTCATTGAAGTGTTGATCATCTCCATACTGCTCAGTTGGCCTTCTTCTTAAAATTTGCATTGTTTGGCTTGTAACCCAGTAATGCTTTAAAAGAAAGTCTCCTAAATCTTTTACCCATTGATTCGTAAGAATAAGTCTTTGATCTAATAGCCTGCTTACATGGTCTGCTCGACTTAATTCCATTAGATTGATACAGCTTTTTAGGCACCCATGAAGTAAAACCTCTACTTCTAAAGGTGCCCCCCATACATCCATGGGCCTATCAATCATAAAGGCACAATCGGGGACGAAAAGGACAGGTGTTCCTTCAAATGTTGGATGCAAAACTAGATCTAATAACAGTTGAATTCCTCTTTGAACACTTTGACTTTTCCCAAACTCATAATCACCACTCTTGTTTACATAAAACCAGCATAAGATTGGCCACCATAGACTTGCATCAGCAGAAGTAATCCTTCCAATTGATCTCTGCCCATAGTCACCAATTAATTTTCCTTGTTCTTCAACAAAACTAGTTGGAAATACACCACGCGTTTGATAATTAGTGCTTTGTAGTTCAAGGCAAACACTAAGAAACTTTTTGACAATTTCGTACCTCTTTTGAGTAATGAGATAAATCATTACTGGAACATTATCCCTTAAAAATATTTCCCCATAATTTAATTTCTTATTTTTTGTCGGGTGTTCTAGGGCGGCAACGCTACCTACTAACTCTCCTGAGATCTCAACTAAAGTCTTTTCAAAGTGTTCTTTTGCATTTGTTACAATTTTTTCTTCATCTGAACTTGGGCGAACCCTTAAATTTTTTTGACTAAATCTTTCTGCCATTCTATTTAAAATCCTTCTATTTACAGACTAGTTCGTTAAGTGAATATTGAACAAAAAAAAATTAATAAAAAAATTATGTATTAATGGTTGCATAATTACGGTCAAATGGTTTAGTATTTTCTTCTGGGCAAAATTATTATTTTTTTGCAGTATTCAGGCAATTATCTTAAATTAATTTTTGGTAAATGAATGAATATTTTGGAGATTTGATTTCGATCGGTATTTTCAGCCAGTAGAAGGGTTTTCCCTTCAAAATGGGTTATTCACATGTGGTTTAACTCTGCACCTAGAAAATTTAAAACTTAGGAACTGATGCTTTTATTGCGTCAAGACTTTATCAAATTTATGTTTGATAATTTCGAGATGTATTTGCAATAAAGGTGTGAGGTCCCGTCAAGAATATATAAATTGTTTTCAATTGCTAACTTTTTAGTTTTTTGAAAACCAACGGATCTGAGATCTTGGAAAGTCACTTTGAAATATTTTTAATGTGCACTCAAAGTAATCCTTAAATTATTTAAGGAGGCTGAACCTAAATAACTTAAGTTAATCTTATTTTTATTTGGAGAACGCAATTCATATTGAGTAGATTTTGTCTACAAAAGGATTTGAACACAACGGAGAGTTTGATCCTGGCTCAGGATGAACGCTGGCGGCGTGCTTAACACATGCAAGTCGAACGAACCTTCGGGTTAGTGGCGGACGGGTGAGTAACGCGTGAGAATCTGCCCTCAGGAGGGGGATAACGGTTGGAAACGACCGCTAATACCCCATATGCCGAAAGGTGAAATGAATTTCGCCTGAGGATGAGCTCGCGTCTGATTAGCTAGTTGGTGAGGTAATGGCTCACCAAGGCTTCGATCAGTAGCTGGTCTGAGAGGATGATCAGCCACACTGGGACTGAGACACGGCCCAGACTCCTACGGGAGGCAGCAGTGGGGAATTTTCCGCAATGGGCGAAAGCCTGACGGAGCAACGCCGCGTGAGGGACGAAGGCCTCTGGGCTGTAAACCTCTTTTCTCAAGGAAGAAGATATGACGGTACTTGAGGAATAAGCCACGGCTAATTCCGTGCCAGCAGCCGCGGTAATACGGGAGTGGCAAGCGTTATCCGGAATTATTGGGCGTAAAGCGTCCGCAGGCGGCCTTTCAAGTCTGCTGTTAAAGCGTGGAGCTTAACTCCATCATGGCAGTGGAAACTGATAGGCTTGAGTATGGTAGGGGCAGAGGGAATTCCCGGTGTAGCGGTGAAATGCGTAGATATCGGGAAGAACACCAGTGGCGAAGGCGCTCTGCTGGGCCATTACTGACGCTCATGGACGAAAGCCAGGGGAGCGAAAGGGATTAGATACCCCTGTAGTCCTGGCCGTAAACGATGAACACTAGGTGTCGGGGGAATCGACCCCTTCGGTGTCGTAGCTAACGCGTTAAGTGTTCCGCCTGGGGAGTACGCACGCAAGTGTGAAACTCAAAGGAATTGACGGGGGCCCGCACAAGCGGTGGAGTATGTGGTTTAATTCGATGCAACGCGAAGAACCTTACCAGGGTTTGACATCCTGCGAACCTCTTAGAAATTTGAGGGTGCCTTCGGGAATGCAGTGACAGGTGGTGCATGGCTGTCGTCAGCTCGTGTCGTGAGATGTTGGGTTAAGTCCCGCAACGAGCGCAACCCACGTTTTTAGTTGCCAGCATTTAGTTGGGCACTCTAGAAAGACCGCCGGTGATAAACCGGAGGAAGGTGTGGATGACGTCAAGTCATCATGCCCCTTACACCCTGGGCTACACACGTACTACAATGCTACGGACAAAGGGCAGCAAACTCGCGAGAGCTAGCAAATCCCATAAACCGTGGCTCAGTTCAGATCGTAGGCTGCAACTCGCCTACGTGAAGTAGGAATCGCTAGTAATCGCAGGTCAGCATACTGCGGTGAATACGTTCCCGGGCCTTGTACACACCGCCCGTCACACCATGGAAGTTGGCCATGCCCGAAGTCGTTACTCCAACCCTTGTGGAGGAGGACGCCGAAGGTGGGGCTAATGACTGGGGTGAAGTCGTAACAAGGTAGCCGTACCGGAAGGTGCGGCTGGATCACCTCCTAACAGGGAGACAACAAAATGTTAAATATTAATTTTGTCACCTTAGGTCGATCGGTATCTCAGGTTCTTAATTACTTTAAGAATTTCATTTCCTAAGTTTTTTCTAGGTCACACCCATTACTTTCCCTGGGCCATTAGCTCAGGTGGTTAGAGCGCACCCCTGATAAGGGTGAGGTCCCTGGTTCAAGTCCAGGATGGCCCATATCTCTATGTTGGGGGTATAGCTCAGTTGGTAGAGCGCCTGCTTTGCAAGCAGGATGTCAGCGGTTCGAGTCCGCTTACCTCCACTGATTACCACCTCTTCCATAAATTTAAAGAAGGGAATAGTTATGAGCGTTGATTTACTTCTGAACGAATCTAGCTTCCTAATAAATATATTAAGATGCTGGACTCATTGAATTTTTTTCATTGTTTTCAGAGAACCTTGACAACTGCATAGATTATTTTTAAAGACAATAAGCATCTTTAATGATGCAGATTTATTATTTGTGCTAATGCATTAATAACAATTCTATTGAGCTGATGCTTCAATTATTTGAAGTTATTGGTCAAGCTACAAAGGGCTCACGGAGGATACCTAGGCACACAGAGGCGATGAAGGACGTGGTTACCTGCGATAAGTCTCGGGGAGTTGGAAGCACACTTTGATCCGGGAATTTCCGAATGGGGCAACCCCATGTACGGCCAACTGAATATATAGGTTGGTACGAGCTAACCCAGCGAACTGAAACATCTTAGTAGCTGGAGGAAGAGAAAGTAAATAACGACTCCCTCAGTAGCGGCGAGCGAACGGGGAATAGCCCAAACCGATAGTCTTGACTATCGGGGTTGTGGGACAGCAATATGGATCAATTAGTCTAGAAGAAACGTTTGAATGGCGTGCCACAGAGGGTGAAAGCCCCGTAATCGAAAGATGAGTTGAACTAGCTGTATCCCGAGTAGCACGGAGCACGTGGAATTCCGTGTGAATCTGCGAGGACCACCTCGTAAGGCTAAGTACTACTGTGTGACCGATAGTGAAACAGTACCGCGAGGGAAAGGTGAAAAGAACCCCGGGAGGGGAGTGAAATAGAACATGAAACCGTGAGCTTACAAGCAATGGGAGCCCGACTAATCGGGTGACCGTGTGCCTGTTGAAGAATGAGCCGGCGACTTATAGGCACTGGCGGGTTAAACCGGAAATGGTGGAGCCACAGCGAAAGCGAGTCTTAATAGGGCGTTTGTCAGTGTTTATAGACCCGAACCCTGGTGATCTAACCATGGCCAGGATGAAGCTTGGGTGATACCAAGTGGAGGTCCGAACCGACTGAAGTTGAAAATTCAGCGGATGAGCTGTGGTTAGGGGTGAAATGCCAATCGAACCAGGAGCTAGCTGGTTCTCCCCGAAATACGTTGAGGCGTAGCGTCTAGTGCTCCAGCAGGGGGGTAAAGCAACCATTTCGGTGCGGGCTGCGAAAGCGGTACCAAATCGATATGAACTCTGAATACCCTGTGTGTAACTAGGCAGTCAGACTGTGGGGGATAAGCTCCATAGTCAAGAGGGAAACAGCCCAGACCGCCAGCTAAGGTCCCAAAATTAACGCTAAGTGATAAAGGAGGTGGGATTGCCCAGACAACCAGGAGGTTTGCCTAGAAGCAGCCATCCTCAAAGGAGTGCGTAATAGCTCACTGGTCGAGCGATCCTGCGCCGAAAATGAACGGGGCTAAGCGTTATACCGAAGCTGCGGATAAATTTATTTATGGTAGGGGAGCGTTCTATGTAGGGTGAAGCGTTAGCGTAAGCGGACGTGGACAGCATAGAAGTGAGAATGTCGGCTTGAGTAGCGAAAACATGGGTGAGAATCCCATGCCCCGAAACCCTAAGGGTTCCTCCGGCAGGCTCGTCCGCGGAGGGTTAGTCTGGACCTAAGGCGAGGCCGAAAGGCGTAGTCGATGGATAACAGGTCAATATTCCTGTACCAGATGTGTTTTGGGAAGGGGGACGGAGAAGGCTAGCCAGGCCAGATGTTGGTTACTGGTTCAAGCGTTCGAGGCTTTGAGAGATGGAGAAAACATCTTGAGCTAAGGCGTGAGTACGAGCTGCTACGGCAGCGAAGTTGGTGATGTCATGCTTCCAAGAAAAGCCCTATACCCGTTAAGGCACAAATGCCAGTACCCGAAACCGACACAGGTGGGGTGGTAGAGAATACCGAGGGGCGCGAGATAACTCTCTCTAAGGAACTCGGCAAAATGGCCCCGTAACTTCGGGAGAAGGGGTGCCAGCGAGAGCTGGTCGCAGTGAAGAGGCGCAAGCGACTGTTTACCAAAAACACAGGTCTCCGCTAAGTCGCAAGACGATGTATGGGGGCTGACACCTGCCCAGTGCCGGAAGGTTAAGGAAGCTGGTTAGCTTTTAGTGAAGCTGGCGACTGAAGCCCCGGTGAACGGCGGCCGTAACTATAACGGTCCTAAGGTAGCGAAATTCCTTGTCGGGTAAGTTCCGACCCGCACGAAAGGTGTAACGATTTGCGCGCTGTCTCGGAGAGAGGCTCGGCGAAATAGAATTGTCTGTGAAGATGCGGACTACATACACCCGGACAGAAAGACCCTATGAAGCTTTACTGTAGTTTGATATTGTGCTCGGGCTCTGAATGCGCAGAATAGGTGGGAGACGTTGAAATAGTGCTTGTGGGTACTATTGAGTCATCGGTGAGATACCACTCTTTTAGAGCTAGGGTTCTAACGCTTACCCGTTATCCGGGAAGCGGACAGTATCTGATGGGCAGTTTGACTGGGGCGGTCGCCTCCTAAAAGGTAACGGAGGCGCACAAAGGTTCCCTCAGGCTGGTTGGAAATCAGTCGTTGAGTGCAAAAGCAGAAGGGAGCTTGACTGTGAGACCTACAAGTCGAACAGGGACGAAAGTCGGTTTTAGTGATCCGACGGTTCTGCGTGGAAGGGCCGTCGCTCAACGGATAAAAGTTACTCTAGGGATAACAGGCTGATCTCCCCCAAGAGTTCACATCGACGGGGAGGTTTGGCACCTCGATGTCGGCTCATCGCAACCTGGGGCTGAAGTCGGTCCCAAGGGTTGGGCTGTTCGCCCATTAAAGCGGTACGCGAGCTGGGTTCAGAACGTCGTGAGACAGTTCGGTCCATATCCGGTGTATGCGCAGGAATATTGAGAGGATTTCTCCCTAGTACGAGAGGACCGGGAGGAACGCACCTCTGGTGTGCCAGTTATCGTGCCAACGGTAAACGCTGGGTAGCCATGTGCGGAGTGGATAACCGCTGAAAGCATCTAAGTGGGAAGCCCACCTCAAGATGAGTATTGCCATGGCTTAAGCCAGTAAGGTCACGGGAAGAACACCCGTTGATAGGCTCTACGTGGAAGCTTGGTAACAAGTGCAGCGGAGGAGTACTAATAGACCGAGGGCTTGACCAAATAAACTCAATTTATTGTTTTTGATATTTATAATTTTCTATGCAGTTCTCAAGGTTCATACTATCCTGGTGTTCATGGCGATGTGGAACCACTCCGATCCATCTCGAACTCGGTTGTGAAACGCATCAGCGGCGAAAATATTTAGGGGGTAGCCCCTTGAGAAGATAGCTCAATGCCAGGTAAAAATATTTAAAAGGGCTTACTTTAAAAAGTAGGCCCTTTTTTATTTCTGGCATGTCCTACACCAATGTGTACTTCTTCCCGCAATTTTTTTTCTTTCGATTAAATTTTTACATTTACGACATTTTTTGCCAGTTCTCCTGTATACATTAGTTTGTAAACCAAAATTTCCATTTTCTCCCTCTAAGTCTCTAAAGTCACTAAATGTAGTACCACCTGAACCAATACTTTTTTTTAAAACATCAATAATTGATTCTTTAAGCCTTATTAATTCATTCTTTTCTATTGTATTGGCTTCTCTGAAAGGTGAGATACCAGCTGCATATAGACTTTCGTCAGCATATATATTTCCTATCCCAGCGATAATTTTTTGATCTAATAAGATAGATTTAATAGATTTTTTTCTTTTAGAAATGATTTTGTTTAGATAATTTATATTAAATTTTTCCGAAAAAGGTTCGGGTCCTAAAGAACCTAATCCTTTGATTACATCATTTGGAGATAATCCCTCTTGAACCCACCACATTTGGCCAAAACTTCTTAAGTCAATGTACCTAAGTTCATTATTTTGATTATCAAATATTCTTATTCTGGTATGTTTACAAGGCTGAGAAGAATTGTTTGTAAGCTTAAAATAACCAGTCATTCTTAAATGAACTATAAGATAACCATTACATTTCAAACTTTCTTCACTAATAGTTTCAATATTATTATTTTTAAATTTTTTTAATTCAGCTATTAAATATTTTCCTCTTCTACCCCATTTGTATATAAGTGAACCCTGCAGGCCTTCAATAAATTCTTGCTTATTAATTGGATAAGCAACCGTGGAATCTCTGCAGACTTCAACACTGGATATTATGAAATTGTTGAGTTTTTGCTCTAAGCCTCTTCGAACAGTTTCGACTTCAGGTAACTCAGGCAATTCTTTAAGCTTTTTCTAATTCACTTTCAGCAAAATTATTTGTATTTTGGCCACCTTCAGTGCCACTTATTCCTGCATAATTTACCTTATCAAATCTAACAACACAGTTATATTTAATACCTGATGTATCAACGGAAGCAACCTTACCAATTTCATTGTACCAGTATGACTCTGGTCTCTTTACTCGTACAAGATCTCCTCTTGAAATTGCCATTAATTTAAATTTAACTATATAGACAATAGCCTATAACTTATTGCCTCAGACAAATTATTCACACATATTAATTAAAATTGTTTACAAATATCATTTATTAGAGTTTTTTCAAATTTTTCTTTGCCAGGCTTCCATCCTCTCCATTTTCTTCCAGAAATTCTAACATCTAATTCTTTTGTCTCACATCTGATAGAGATCATAAGTTTTTTATTACTTTGATTGAGAACATGTAAAACTTTTCTCCCATTTATTCTCTCTATCTGTTTATTGTGAATAACTAATGGGCCATATGTATTATTTATATTTATCAATTCAATACTTTCTTTATTCTTAATTTTTGAAAATTTTTCTGAATTAATCCGATTATTTTTTCTTATTATTAGTTTCTTTCCAACTTCTATTGAATCAGGATTTTTGAGGTTATTAATTTCTATCAAATATTCCAACTTTAATTTATATATGTTAGAAATCTCTGTCAAATTTTCACCATTTTTAACAGTATGGTAAATAGTTCTCTTTTTATTCTTTAAATTTGTTTCGCTTGGCAATTTCTGATTGGAAATAATGAGATTCTGACCAACATAGATATAATTTTCATCTTTTAAATTATTTAATCTGATAATTAAGTTTTTATCAACTGAATATAATTTTGAGATACTAGAAATTGTTTCTCCCAATTGTACAATATGAATTTTATTGAGTTTAGAATTGTTATTAATCAATGACCCTTTTTTAATTTTAGTCTCTAGTTTTTTGTTATTGTAATCAACTTTTTCTTCAGACTTTATGAATAGAGGATTCAAAAAATTAATAAAGAGGGTTATTAAAATAAATGTTAATTTCATTACTTTACCTATTTACTTAAAGATAAACTTTAAATCTAAAATCGCTAGACTATTGAAAAAAAAATTAAGTCTTTAAAATCCATAAATAAATTTTATAAATTTCATTATTTTTTCATAGGGAGGATATCTGAGATTTAAATCAAATAAAACACTTTTGAATGTAATAGATTTTTGATTTGAAAAGTTGCGAAATCCTTCTTCTCCATGAAACTTACCCATTCCACTTTGTCCTACTCCACCAAATGGCAAATTTGGGATAAGTACTGGCAACATTACATCATTAATGCATATAGTTCCTGAGCTTGTAACTTTTGAAATATGATCATGGATTTTTTTGTTACCCCCAAAAACATATATAGCTAATGGTTTTGATGCTTGATTAATTTTTTGTAAAGCTGATTCTTTATTATCTACTGCAATTACTGGAAGCAGAGAGCTAAATAACTCTTTTTCTAATAATTTTTTTTCTTCTAATTTAATTTGTAAAATTGTTGGAGATATTTTCATCTTTTTTCGGCTGTATAAACCTCCAAATGAAATTTTCTTTTGTTTTTTATATTTTTTAAGAATTTCTAAAGTCAAAGAAAATTGTTTTTTTTGTAATTTAGATAAGTTTTTTGAATTTATGGGGTTTTTACCATAAAAACTAATTATGCATTTTTGCAATTCTTCTATTAAATTCTTTTCAATTTCTTTTTCTACAAATATATGATTCGGAGCGACGCAGGATTGACCTGAATTAAAAAATTTACCCCACACAATTCTTTTCGCTGCCACTTCTAAATTTGCATTTTTTAAAACAATTACAGGATTAGTTCCACTTAGCTCAAGAGTTAATGGAGTTAAGTTTTTTGCAGCTAATTTCATAATACTTTTTCCTGTCTCAGTACTTCCTGTAAAAAATATGTGGTCAAAATTTTGTTCTATCAATTTTTTTGATTGTTTATAATCCCCTTCAATAGTTAATAGAATGTCTTTTTGAAAATATTTGGAAGTTAGATCTTTAATAAGTTTTGAAGTACAAGGACATTTTTCGGATGGCTTTATTAATGCGGTATTTCCTGCGGAAAATATATTTACTAAGGGTTTTAATATATATAACAATGGATAATTATATGGACCTAGGATTAACACGCAACCAAGAGGTTCGTAAATTACTTTTGAGGATGATGGGAATAGATAAAAAGGAGTATTAACCTTTTTGGGTAGCATCCATAAATTGAGTTTTTTAATTATTAAGGCAATCTCTTCTTTGACTAAAAGAATTTCTGAAAGAGCTTCAATTTCTGATTTACCAAGATCAATAAAAAGACATTTTATTATCTCTTGTGTATTTTTATCTAACAGTTTAGAAACTAAATTGATCTGTTTGATTCTCCATTGAATACTTGCCGTTTTGCCAGTAAGAACCGTATTTTTTAAGTTGTCTATATTTTCTTTATATAATTTATCTGAAATATTCATTTTTAATTTCTTTGCATACTAATCAATATATCAGAGGATAATTTTTAAATAACTAGAAATTTTAGAACATAATAAAGGTTTATTGTATTATTTTTAATAATGAATTAGCTAATTTAAAATTTCCCTTGAAAATCATTTTTAAAGAAGGTCAATTTATTATTCCTGTTTTTGTATGTTTTGTATTATTTTTTATAATCAATATTAAAGGCTTATTTAATATTTCAGAACTATCTTATTGGTCAGGTTTTATTATTAAGCAGCCATATAGAATAATAAGTTATTGTTTTGTTCATAAAGACTTTAATCATTTATTTTCTAATATCTTTGGAATTATTGTAGTTAGATATTGCTTCCTAAATCTGAATCTAAAGAATAAGTTTCTGTTCTTTTATCTAACTATTTTGCTAGTAACTATTCAGACTCTCTTTTTGTTCATCTTAGATAATTTCTTAATTTATAATTACAACCATCTACTAGTTGGCTTTAGCGGAGTCGTTTTTGGATCATATACATTTATATTACTGTCTTCTATTTTTGGGAAAAGAAATATTTTTAATATATTTATTGGCCTGGAAAAAAGTAAAGATATTAAAAAACTAATGATTCTTTTCTTGTCTTTAGGGATTGCCTATTCTGTTTTGCCAAATATAAGCCTATCAGGACATCTTGCAGGAATGCTAAGTGGATTTGTTATCTTTTTTTTATAAAGAAAAATTGAGCTTTCGGCTAATGGACTAAACAAATTTCCATAAACTTTGAAAATTCTAATTTTTCCTAGTTAGTATATTTTTATGAAGGATAAATTTTCAATTAGATTGATATCTAACGATGAAATCTTAGAAGTTACTAATTGGGCAAGGTTAGAGGGATTTTCTCCAGGATTTGATGATGTTTCTATTTATAGAAATACCGATAAACAAGGAGTGTGGGTTGCATGCCTAGATAATCAACCAATAGGTTGTATTGCCTGCATAAAATATAATTCCTCGTATGGTTTTATAGGTTTATTTATCGTAAAAAAAGAATTCCGAAATAATGGCTATGGGGTTAGATTATGGGAACATGCACTAGATTACTTAACAAATGTTGATTGTATTGGGTTAGAGGCTGCTCCAGATAGATTGAATGATTACCAAAATTGGGGTTTCAAAAAATCCTCAATTACAAATAGATGGAAATCAAATGGCTTCCAAGATCTACCATTGAATAATTTCTATACCGATCAATATCATTCTTTTAAAGTTGTACCTGGGAGTCAACTAACCTCAGAAGCAGTCTTAATATATGATTCGCAGCGAGAACCTAGTCCTAGGCCTCATTTCCTAAATGATTGGTTAAAAAATTTATACGGGAATGTGAGCGTGATTATCGATGCTAACGGTATGTGCCATGGGTTTGGGAGGATAAGACCTTGTGTCTTGAAGGATAATAGCCGAGGTTGGAGAATAGGACCTCTTCTCGCGGATACCCCTCCACTTGCTGAGTTACTAATCAGGAAATTAGTTGGTAATTTAGAGGCTCCAATTTTATTGGATTGTTCTAATCTTAATCCTTATGCAAATTACCTTTTATCCAGTTTAGGTTTCAAGGAGATATCAAAAACTTATAGAATGTATAAAGGTCTTCAACCTCCATGCCCAATGAATCAAGTATACGGACTCGCTTGCTTGGAACTGGGATGATTACCTCTAAAATTTTCAATTTATTCTCTTCTTATGATGTCCCTAGATTTAGGAACTTTATTTTGTATATTAATCAGTTCAATCTTCAGAAGTTTTTAAAATTTTTTCTACGATATCGGCGTTGATTATGACGATTTCTCCGTTATCAATATTTGCTACTTGAAACAAGGTCCATGAATTGGGATTTCTTGCTCCTCCAATACAGTTAATAACATATCCAATCCAATAATCATGTTGCTTTTTTTTAGTATCCGGGTAATTTTCGTGATTTTTAATTACTACGTAATCACCAGGTCTAACTAAAAGAAACTCAGAACTTGCCGAAAGCATAACGGATAAAAAATGGTACTTATGTACTATAGGCGAATTGCGGCGCTTTAGGCTCTGGTCTTTGGGTTGATTTGCAAATTCGAGGAAAGTTAAACATAAAACAGAATTTAATAAAATTGCCTTAATTGCAGCATTATTGGGTTAAATTCTAGCTTTGAGGGATGCTTATATAGCAAGAGATACTCCTGGGTAAAGCTTAAAAATTGCTTTTAAATTAAGTAAGCTTTTAGTTGATCTAGAATCTCAGCACGGTTAGATAATAATTTTGTAAATACTAGATATAGCAATCCTCCCATAGCAATTCTTCCGTTTATTTTCTCAAACTGCCTTAAATTGTTAATCAATTTTTTTTTGCAACTACACTAAATTTAGGGTGTGATATAAATAAAAAAGTATTAATTACTGCTAAATAAAAAATTAAATTTTAGAAATTATAAGCTTTCCTCAAAAATACATTTATTTATTCTTTGAGGAGTTAAAGCCAACCCTCTTTCATCTCAATATAAAGCCTCTCACTTTCAGCACAGTTTTGCTTGTTCTCTGCATAGGATTGCTGCTGATGCTGCTGTTGTTGAGGTGTTGAACTGCTATTTGAATTTTGAACTTCGCTCATGAGAACACTTAAATTTATTTGTGTTTATTCTCTCATATTCAAACCTTTTTTTGTCAACTTAAATTCTTAAATTTTATTTAAATTTTATGGATTATCTTCTTATAAATGAGTTTATCAAAAAATTTATTTGGCCACTGTGGTTTTGGTGTATAGGAATTTGACTTCCCAATATACAATTGCTAGAAAAATAGCACTTGCAATAATAATCTCAGAGATAGCTAGCATTTCGTATTTAAGGTACTATTTCAATTTTGGTATTAATTTACACAGAATGCAATAGGTACTAATTACATCCAGATTTTTTAAATAAATCTTACTTCACAAAATAACGCTTGAATATAATATAAAATTTTAAATATAGATACTAACTTTACTCGTGGAGAACTCCTTAAATATATCCATACTTATACCTGTGCTGCCAATGCTAGCAGCTTTATCTATTTTTGTTTTATTGGCAAGTTTTAATAGAACAATAAACAGATTAACAAAGCCAGTTAGCGCAATTATTGCATTATCTTTATTCAGTTCTGGTCTTATAAGCTCCTTCTATTATTTCAAGAAAATTGAAGGAGAATTGTTCTTGTCTAATTTTCTTAAATTATTCGAAGGCACAAATTTGGTAATGCATTTAAATTTGGTTAGTGAAAAATTAATAAGTTTTTACGCATTAATAATGATAATTATAATTGGAGTATTATTTTACAAACTGCCAAGGAAAAAAGGTTACGTTTTATTGATGGTAGGTCTTGGCTTAATCTCCTCCTCAGTAATGCTGTCAATATTGTTAATGGATTTTTAAGCTTTAGCTTAAATAGAAGTTAGTATTGATAAAGATTTATTGAGTTCTTGATGATGATTTAATTCTTACTTGGGTAATTTTTTTATGATCTGTTCGGTGATATTTTGTATTTTTTGAGTAAGCAATAAATGCTTGTGCTTCTTTTTTTTGTTGACATCATATTCATTTTTGAAAAAAAAATAACAAAAAACCATGATCGATTAATAATCAATTCTAAGGCGTCTGGGAGAAAGTATTACTCGAGAATTTATCTTCTCATTTTTTCTCCATTTCTTTCAGATGTTCTGTTTATTTAATAGTCTGGGCAAAATGTTCTTTAATAAACAATATTTATCGCATAAATCTTGCTTTAACATTGAAAAAATTTTTTTTCATGCATTAATTGGTATAGATAAAAATTTTATATGACATCAGCTGAAAAGATTGCAAATGCTAAAAAGAGGATTGATGAATTAGAGAGACTTATAAAATTTTGGAATCAGTCAGAAGAAGAGAGTTCTAAGATAATAAATTTCTCATTCAAAATTGATAATAAAGTTGCTTAGATATTGATGATTTAAGTTTGACAGCGTTGGTTAGGTTTTAACTATCTTAAATATTTATATTTTAAATTTTTTTTAATAGAGCAATTAAACCTATTCTAAAAATGCTTGGAAAGAAATAATCTAAAAGAAAAACCTTTATGAATACATATTCTAAAAAATATTTAGTTCCTATTAAATTTTTACCATGGGTTTTTTGGGCATTTATTTCTCTATTAAGTTTATATTTGTATACTACGGCATGGATTAGATGAAATTTTTAGTTTTCTCAACTTCTTTTTAGCCAATCAGGAGCGCCACCAAACCAGCCTGATATATCATCTTCATTTGGATTAAAGTGATTTTCTGAATCTAAGCCTTCAATTCCAAGTGATTGTAAAAGTTTATCAATACCATTTTCGCTTTTTTCTCCATTTCTTCTGAAGCTATTTGCTTTCTTTAACCAGAGAGAAATAGTCGAATTATGTTGTGCAAATCTCTCAACATATATTCTTTCTTCCAATGAAACTTCTTGATCTCTTAAAATCCTTCTAATTATCCTTTGAATCTTTAATCTTTTTTGATGACTTAAAAGCATTTTTAGAATTAAATGATTAATTCTTTTATAGGAGGCTTAACTAAAAAAATCTTGTCAATGCGAATTTCAACAAATTGATCTTTTTACAGGGTTTTTGGCTAGAAAAGTCTTCAGACTCTAAAAATAAATATCAATTGGCCATCAAAAATACATTATTATATTTAATAAACTTATAATTTGAATAAATTAGATAAGAAGCACTAATTTATTTTTAGAGATCGGAAGGTGGTTGGCTCGCCAAGAAGAGCGGTATTGCAAAACAGTAAATATGTACTACTATTAGTACAGGTATACTATTATTGTGGAAATTCTTTCATCTTCTCCTTATGCCACTTTTAATTCAAAAGAGTGGAATTCTCTAGTAAGTAAACGTGACAAGTTTATCAATTCTCCTATAAAAGTTAAAAAGAAGTATTTCAGAGTTTTTACTTTTAAAAATATTGAAAAAACCAAAGGTCTCCAAGAGAAGAGT
Source organism: Prochlorococcus sp. AG-409-A22 (assembly GCA_003216135.1). Classification (GTDB taxonomy): domain Bacteria; phylum Cyanobacteriota; class Cyanobacteriia; order PCC-6307; family Cyanobiaceae; genus Prochlorococcus_A. The sequence goes on from QCJI01000002.1 coordinate 28,242, forward strand.
GAATTACATGAACAAATGCAACTTGTATTCGCATAGAAAAATTTCAAGTAACTCTTTTTTCTTGAATAGTATTTTAAGAGATCAAATTTTTTGTTAGATTAGTAAAAAGATAAGAAGGATTTAATTTGGCTGTAGATCATGAACTTTTAAAAGAAGTTACCAAAGAACTTTGGAATACTGTAAAAAAATTAAGACCAGAAATTGATCGACAAACCCGACTTCAATTGGTCTTAAAGGCCTTATTGACTATTGGAGACTTGCCAGATCAAATGCAAGCTGCAATGGTAGTGGGTGTTTGCGCAGAAATGGATAAGAGCGATTCTGATAGTATCGATAATAATTCTCAAAGTAAAGAAAAACAAGCTTCAAGCTCTGTTGATACTTCTACTGGAAGGAAGGTAGTTAGGAGAAGTTCGGCTAAATAAACCTTTCAAACTAAGTTTATCCTTTGACGTTTGTTGAATTGTTTTTAGAAAAACGATTATATAAATAATATGAGATTACTAGGGAAAGTGGTAAAAATATTGAATGTAAAGTCATTACTAGCTCTGTTTGCCCCATTCCTATAAGACTTGAATCACTTGGTAGTTGCTCTGACCAAGTGCCAACTAGGTGCCAAGCGTGAGGGACAGATAAGAAAACCATATAGAGACTATAAGTTAAATTTATGTTCAGGTAAACATTATCATTCGTGAAAAAATATGTTTATTTTCTTGTTATTTCTTAACTAAATATTTAAAGATTATTTTAAGACAGAACTGTCTTTTATCTCTTTATTTTTTAAGGAGATTTTAAAATGCTTTTGATCTTGGTTGGTTTAGATAAATGTATTTGTCGAAGTTGATACGCTAAGTACAACTGCTAGAAAAAAAATGTAAGGAACAGCTTTAAGGGGTATGTACCGTTGACGTTTAGAAATGAAATCCATTGAACAAAATTACTATATGTAAACATAATAACGAGAAAATGTTCCTTATGTGTGTCAATATTTTTTGTTTTTAGAAATATTTAGAAACAAAGACTAGTTTTCAGTCTCGCTTGATAAGGGTTTTATGAAAAATATTATTTACTATATTTATTAATATTGAGTTTTTAAGATGAAACCTGTTATTAACGATTTACCAGATATCAAAGACATAAAACAATTAGAGCAAAATTCTCAAAAAGAAGGGAGTGGAATAGTTTATGAGGAATTGTTAGGTATATGGAGGTTTCAGTATGTATGGAAGAAAGGTTCAGATGAAATAGATAATATTTCCAGTACTATTCTTCAAGTTTTATCAGCAAGACTGGAGTTAACTAAAAAAGATCCAGAAAATAATCTGAATTTTGTAATAAAAAATTCAATTAGTTTTGGGCTATTAAATATTATCTTTACTGGGAGTGCCTCATTAAAAGGCCTAAGACCTCTATTGCCATTTTATTTTGACAACTTCAAAATTAACATTGGCAATTTTTCAATAATTAATAATTCAATTAAAAAACCTAAAGAAAAGGAAATGCCTTTCTTCTCCCTAATCGGAATTAGCAAAGTAGATAATTGGATGTGTGCAAGAGGTAGAGGAGGAGGATTGGCAATATGGATTAGATCTGATAATTAGTGATATTCCCCAGGATGCTCAACTTTTCTTACAGTTACTTTATCGACTTTTTGACCGTTAAATCTCAAAAGATCATCACCAGAGAAATCATAGCCAAGCCTTTGAGCTATAAGTGCCACATCATCAGCAGTAGCCGATGATGTGACATTTTCTTTTAAGTTATTGTCTGACTGCATTTTTTTTAAAAATCGTCTGATTTCAGAAAAACTCATGCTAAATAGTTTTGTTTAATTAAGTCTAAAGTATTTGTAAAAATCTTTTTTCAATGAAGAACAAGATAAATAGATAGTTATTATACTATTTTTTATGACTTACTTATTTCTTTATGTAATTGGAATTATTTTAATATGGTGGACTTATAGAGTTGGGTGGCTTGAAGCTCTTAAAACAGTAATTAAAGTTCTAGTTCCTTCTGTTTTTATTATTGTATTTAACATTAAGGGAGGAAGATTACTATTTAAAAGCCCTATTTTGGGGTTGTTGAGCGTTTTACCAACTTCGATTTTTATTTATAGAGGTTCATTGCCCCTAGTTAGTTTTATTAATAATTGGATTGAAAAAAAAAGAAGTGACGATTATGACTCTGAAGTAATAGAAACGGATTCAGTATCTATAGATGATTAATTAGTTTGATTCAATCAAAACCAAGAAATAATTCTTTGTGGACAACAAGAACATCAAATAAACATGTTCCATAATTTGGACTAAGTGGAATGTTGTCAACATTTACTGCTTCTGCACAAATTAAATGAGCATCCCATCTTGTATTGTGCTCACTTATTTGCATTGACCAATCAATGACGTTTTTAAAATGGTCTGGCATTCCTGAACCAATTTTTCTGCATATTTGACATAGAACCGTTAAAAGAGGGGGTCTTGATTTCCTCTTTAATTCTTTAACAAGACTAGGCTGAGTAAAAACGCTGGTATATCTAATATATTCAATTAATTCAAGATCCTCTTTAGTCAGTTGTGCTTTATCTAAGGCTTTTTCAAATTCTTCTATAGGAGTAATTGGTCTTTTTATCATTTTAGTTATTATTATTTTCTTGCTTTGATAAATCCTTTTTTTCTGATTCTTTATTGTCCTGGTAAATTTTATTTTTGGGATTACTTTCTAAAGTTTTAGGTATATCCTCTTTTTCATCATCATCATTCATAACCTGATCAATTTCATTTTGAAATTCATTCGATGCTTTTTTAAGACTTTTCAATGTTTTACCAAGCTGCTTCCCTAATTCTGGTAGCTTTTTAGGACCAAAAATCAAAAGAGCTAAAATCAGGATTACAGTAACTTCTGGTAAACCTACTCCAAATATATTCATAATTAATAACTATTAAATCAATAAGTATATCTATATATTTAATATAATCAAATCATTTAAAATTATCACTTTTAGAAGAGCTTTGTTACTCTTAAAAAAATTTGAAAATTATTATTGTTAGTATCACGCCTTTAAAAAAAACTAGCCAAAGTAATTGATAATCGCTTAAATTAAATTTTCTTTGATACCAATTTATAAATTTTTTGTGTTTGTCGATTAGTTTTTTTAGTTTCACTAAATTATTTTTTTATTAAAAACTTATTTTATCTTAGTTTTAATTGTTTTTAATAAAATATTTTTGTTTCATTCAGAAGTGAATCATTTTATAAAGCATGGAAATTATCTTTTAGATTTTTGCAATTTGTTTATTTTGGATCTGTTATTAACCATTTTTTAGTTGTATATAAATTCCATCATCTTTAATACTTAAAATTATATATAGTAAATTTAAATAATATTTAAGTATTTTTTAAAAACTACCAGTTAATTTAATCTAATTTTTTGTTTAAAGTCACAGTCAGATGATAATTCTATTTAAGATGAGTTTTTATAAATATTATTTTGCAGATAGGAGATAAAATTCCAGAATTTTCTTTGCTGGATCAAAACGGTATTCAAAGAACTAATAGAGGATTAAAAAAACCTCTTGTTTTATTTTTTTACCCAAAAGATGATACACCAGGTTGCACTATAGAAGTTTGCGGATTTAGAGACAAATACGACCTTTTTAAAGTCTTAGGTGCAGAAGTTTGGGGAGTAAGCAATGGTAGCACTTCAAGTCATTTGGCATTCTCTAATAAAAACAAGTTACAATATCCTCTTCTTTCTGATATTAATGATTCTCTAAGAAACACTTTTAAGGTACCTAAAGTATTAGGCTTGATTGATGGAAGAGTGACCTATATTATTGATAGAGATGGTGAGGTTAAACATATTTTTAGAGACTTGTTGAATGGTCCTCAGCATATCAAAGAGGCTATTAGAGTCCTTAAAGAGATTCAAAATCAGTGAATTAATTATTATGAAAGACCTTATATTAAGTTCCTTTGTTTTAAGATAGTCTTCAGTGATAAATCTAATTGATGAAGAAAATGGGAATGCAAGCTGTGGATGCTGCAATTGAGAAGGGAGTAGATCTTGACGGTACTCCAATCCCTCCCAAAATGCTTGAGCTGTATAACAGAATTATGAATGAGGAAAATAAAAGACAAAGAAGTGGAGTTAAAAAATCAATGAGGAATAGGTGTGTTAAAACTGGCTCTAAGCATTTTGATAAAGAGACTTTAAATAAATTATTAATTGAGTCTGGTTGGGATGGTTTGAAAGAAAAAGAAATTTTATTTTTTTATAGTTAGTAAATTCAAAAGGAAATTTTATTTTGCTTTGCTATTTATAGAAATCTTTAATTAAGTTTCTATAAGTTTAATTAATTAAAATTATGAGTAACAAAAATGAGTATTGGTTAATTGACTCAAATTCTGTAGGAGTAATTCGTTTTTATAAAGATTATGGAAATGAAGAAAAATATATTGATGATATGTTTGTTGAAGAGGGAATTATAATGGGTATTTATGGTGATAAGGCTCCATTAATGAAAACGAGAAAAAAAATGAACATTGAGGAAGCAAGATTATTTTGGAAAAATCTTATAGAAGAAGGTTGGGAGAAGACAGATCCTAAATGGTAAATAAATTCTTAATATTTAGATAAAGTGGGTTTGCATTAAAATCAATGCAATATCAGTATTAAAATAATTATAAAAAGAAAAACTAATTTTCTAATTTTTAAAAGCTTATAAACCTAATTTTTAAACAAATGTACCCTTTGGGTATAAGGTTGATATTTTATTTTTTTGAATTAGTTTTCTTTTTTTTAAGTCTTTTTCATACCTTCTTAACATCATCAAATAATTTGTAACTCCAAAAATTACTAAAAAAGCAAAAAATCTTAATCCATTCTCTAATGTCATATATTAAGTAGTTTTATTTTTATAGGTTAATAATTATTTATTTAATAAAAATCAGTAATTATATCTAATTAAAGGATTATAAAATAGCTTTATTATTAGATTTCCCTAAGTACAAAATACATAATAATATTAATATGACAATTGCAAAAAAACTTCCTATTGGGTTAGAAACATTGTTTGTAAAAGGTCCAACTAAAAAAGATGGGGTATTATCTTCAATTTTTATTAAACCATGATTTATAAAAAACCATATTCCAACAAGCCCTCCATGTATTCCAATGCATTTCCATAATGATCCTTTATCTTTTCTTCTTACTAAAGATAGAAGGATAGCAAGAAAAAACCACCCTAAACGTAATCCAATAATATTCCAAAAGGAGTTAGCTGAGATAGGATGAATTAAGCTAAAAACTAATGCTTGTGTAAAAATAGCTATTTTTATTCCATATTCCATCTTCAATTCTTCTAAAAACCAAGCTCTAAAAATAATTTCTTCTGCTATTCCAATACCTAAACCAAGTAAAATAGAATTTAATAATATGTCTGAGGAAAATTCACCTATCCAAGTTATGTAATTACTTTTTAATATGTAATTACTTTTTAATATTGTAATCAGAATTAAAGTTATTAATACTATAGAAAATAAAATACCTTTAGAAAAATCTAAAATATTTTGTAAAAAGTTGTTTTTGTTTACCCCAAGTATTTCCCATGTGTTTCTTATATTCCATCTAACATTAAACCACGAAGGAATTAAAAAAATAAAAAGAAAAAAGGTAAAAATTGTTCCTATTAAAGATAATTTTTCTTTCTGAAAATCAAATAATAATAATGGTTGTGCAAATACCCAGCCAATTAAATAAAGTAATGGTATGAAAAATATAGTGGATAAAAATCTAGGTTTTAAAAGAAAAAAACTTTTTATAAATTTTTTTGTTAAATTAATCATTATTATTAAATAGTATTGGATAAATCTTGTAAAGAGTAATATTTTTAAGAATTTTTTTAAGAGTTTTAACTTTTTTATTTGGACATTAATTTTATTTTCTGGAAGCCAACTAAAAGAGTTTTAGCATGGGACCTGCAATCAGATAATATTGATCCATACTGGCAAGTATTACCTAGCCAAGGGATAATTAAATAATTTATGCGGCTAAATTTCTATACCTAGTAAACTGAGGTTCAAAAAGTAATTTAATTGTTCCTATCGGACCATGCCTATGTTTGGTAACTATTAATTCTGCTATTCCGCGATCTTCAGTTTCTGGATGATAAAACTCATCTCTATAAAGCATAATTACGACATCTGCATGTGCTTCTAATCCTTGTGTCTCTCTTAAATCGCATAACATTGGACGGTGGTGTTTTCTCTTTTCAACATCTCTAGAAAGTTGAGACATAAGCACCACAGGTACATCTAATGCTTTTGCCATTTCTTTAAGATCAAGGACAATTTTAGATAACTCTTTATCTCTAGACTTTTTATTTGGACCATCCATCATTTGTATATAGTCAACAATTATTAATCCAAGTTCTCCTAGTCCTTTCTTTTCTTTGATTTTCCTACTTTTTGAAAAAATCTGTTTGACTTTAATTGAACCTTTATCGCAAATAAATATAGGCAGTTCGTCAAGATCTTTCATCTCTCTACCGAGTAAATCCCATTCGTCATGGCGCAGTCTTCCAGTTCTCAATCTTCCTGATTCAATACCAAGTTCCATAGATAGAAATCTATAACTCATTTGTTCTTTACTTTGTTCCAAACTGAAATAACAAACTGGTAATTTATGTGCCTCAGCAACATTTCGTGCAAGATTCATTGCAAAAGAAGTTTTCCCCATTGAAGGTCTGCCAGCAATCACAATCAACGAACCTCTTTGCAGACCTTGAGTCATTGCATCCAAGTCATGAAAAAGTCCAGGTACACCCGTTGAATATCTTCCTAATGAACTTTGTTCTATGTTTTTAAAAGTTTGTGGCATTATACTTGATAAATTTTTCATATCCTCAGAATCTTTTCTTAAACGAATGCCTTTAAGTTTTAATTGTTTTACTTTTGAATTACTCATATAAAATTTTCGATGGAAACTTATATAAGCGAACTCTGAAGAGAATGCAAATTAAGTTTTTTTAAAAGTTTATGCATACAAAATTAGAGGTGTCATATTGAAATTCCTAATTAGAAAATATTTCTAGATTAAATGACTAATATTGATAAATCTGAAAAGGAAGAAAAATGGGAACTAATTCTATCTAAGGTTGAATTAACATCAGTAAAAATATTACTTAGTCAGCAAGCAGAACTTGCTAGTTTTAATTCGAATAAAGTTGAAATAGCATTTTCTGCAACTTGGTTCAATATGGTTGAGATGAGAAGATTAATAATTGAGAATGCAGTTAAAAAAGTATTTAGCGAAAAAACAATTGTTGAATTTCATATGAAATAAATATCTCAGATGCATCTGTGGAAATGAAATTTAACTTATCCTATCTAAAAAAGATTTTGTATTAAAAAGATATTTTCTGCTTCGTGATATTTTTTTGAAAAACCTTTAATAAGACTTTCAGATTATGCTAATAGCCTAACCAATTTAATAAATCTTCAATGAGTAAACTATCTTCAGAATAATAATTTTGTTTAGCCGATCCATAATATTCATTGAGTGTATGTCCATGTTCTCCTAATAAACGCTGGCTATATTTCTTGTTTAAAAATTTACTTATTCCAAATATTAAAAAGTCATGCTTATTAAATTTGTGTATTCATTCAAATTTTATGGTTATTAACCTTTCAACTTTAATTCTTACGGCATTATACCCTTCTCTTATATTTAGCAGTAATTATTGTTTATTTTTTCCATTAGTTTAATTTTTACCCTTATTAAGGGTGAATTACCCCTGTTTTTTCTAAAGCAAAGGATAGTATTGCAATTATTGCCATGAAAGTAAGAATTTTATTTTTTTTGATGAAATCCATAAGTTAAATAATAATTGTTTATTTATTAAATATTTATATAAATTAGTGATTGCAATAATTTTAAACGATTTGAATTTAATCTAATTATTTAGCAGATTAAGTAAACTTTATATCTTAAATTAATTAATACTACTTAGAATTAATCTGATATTTTGCTATCTTCAACAAATAATTGATATACACAATGGGGCATTACAATCCTCTTACAGATCTTTTTAAAAGTAAATCAGCATATTTACGGATTTACTGGAAATAGAAATAATAGTAACTTATAAATGTTGAGTTCGGAGGCAATCTTATATGATTGATAGTCCGCCTGAAATTTAGCAAATTCCTAAGAAAAGGAAGTGTATTCCTGAGAATGGGATTAAGCGAAAATATAAGTTCAATCAATTAGTCTGATAAGACTTCGCTTTATAATTACTAGCGACATTAGGAACTAAAATGATCGTGAATTATCCCCTGAATCACATTTTTAAAGCTCATGAGTAAATGACCTTTAATTAATGTTTTATAAAAGTGTTGTAAGTAGTAAATAATAAAAAATTATAAAAGGACTGCAATCGCAGTCCTTTTTTATTGTGAAAATTAATTGTATTACTGTATCTTTCTTTTTCGATTATATATATTAAGTATACAAAAATAATTTTTTATAGCATTAATTATATTTATAAGATGAAAGAGCAAAATTTGTTTCCAAAAATAGAGATTAGAGAAAAGGGGTTCTTACAAGTTAGTGATATTCATTCTATATATTGGGAAAGATCTGGTAATCCAGATGGAAAAAAAATTCTTGTTCTTCATGGAGGGCCTGGAGGAGGTAGTCAGCCAAGATATAGAAGATACTTTAATCCGGAAAAATTTGATATTATTCAGTTTGATCAAAGAGGTTGTGGTTCATCAACTCCTTTTTCAGAATTAAAAGAAAATACTACAAATGATTTAGTAAATGATATAGAGAAATTACGTATAAAATTAAAAATTGATAATTGGCATTTGTTTGGAGGGTCATGGGGATCTACTCTTTCACTTATATATGCCATAAAAAATCCTTCAAGAGTTCTAAGTTTGACATTAAGGGGAATATTTTTATGCAGAAAGTTTGAATTATTATGGTTTTATCAATATGGCGCAAGTGAAATATTCCCTGAAGAATTTGAAGAATATATTTCTGTAATACCTCAAGATGAAAGAAAGGATTTGATCAGTTCATTTTATAAATATTTAACTTCATCAAATGTTGGAATTAGATCAAGAGCTGCTGCTGCATGGACAAAATGGGAACTTTCTACAAGTCATCTCATAAAAAAAGAATTAGATTTTGACACGGGGAAAGCTAATTCTTTTTCAGATGCATTTGCAAGAATTGAATGCCATTACTTCATAAATAATATTTTTTTAGAAGATGATTTTATTTTGAAAAATATCAAAACTATAGAATCAATACCTACAACAATTGTTCAAGGAAGATATGATATTGTATGCCCAGTTAGGAGTGCCTGGGACCTAAACAAAAAATTAAAGAATTCCGAGTTAATTATTGTTGATGATGCTGGACATTCTATGAGTGAAGAAGGAATTACTCAAAAATTAATAGAAGAGGTAAAGAAGCTGGAAAATAGTTTTTAAGATTGAATAATTTGGCAATAAAATTATAGTCCGTTATCTTCAATATTTTGTGCAATACTCCTAAGTAATTCAACAATATCAGAATCATTACATTTAGTATCTTCTTTAAGTAAAATACATTCATCTCTAATACTTACATTCGTACTCCACCAAATACCTGCACTATTGGTATCATCCCATTCAAATTTATTAGACATAATTTCTAAATAATAACTGATTTAATTTGGATTTCTATTTAAAGAAATCTCATTTTTTTATAAGATAATAATATTAAATATTTTCTTTAGCTATTTAAATAATAATAAAATGCTAATAACAAAGAAACTTTGGGATAGTAATTGCAAGTTAGCTGAACTTAGCTTAAATACAAACTTTGTTCAAGGTCTCAAAAGTGGAAAACTTCCTAAACATATTTTTCAAGAATATTTAGCTCAAGATTATTTCTTTTTAGAAACCTTTGCAAGGGCATATGGGTTAGCAGTTTCTAAATCTAAAGATAAATATTCTATAAGGACTTTAAGTCAGCTTTTAATAGGTGTATCTGAGGAACTAATCCTCCATGAAACTTATGCAAAAGAATGGCATATTGATTTGTCTAATAATTACATAAAACCCGCCACGAAAAATTATACTGATTTTCTAGATAATGTATCTAAAAAACTAAGTGCAGTTGAAATAATGTTTGCTATGACACCCTGCATGCGTCTTTACTCTTGGATAGGTCAAAGATTATTAAATATGGGTTTCGATAAAAAATATAAGGAATGGATAATGACTTACTCTGATAAGTCGTTTGAAAATTTAGCACAATCTCTTGAAAACCTTATTGATAGTTATCAAGATTCATTTGATATTAATCAAGCAAATTATTTATACACAAGGGCAATGGAATTAGAGCTAGATTTTTTTAAAGCATATTCAGATTTCTAATTAGTTTATATAATTCTTTTTAACGTAGAAAAATTAAAATTATGTATTCAAAAATTGCGCTTTCAATAGGTGGTAGTGACTCCGGTGGAGGTGCTGGAATTCAGGCTGACCTTAGAACATTTATGGCACTTAAAGTACATGGATGCTCTGTCATTACATGTATTACTGCACAAAATAGTATAGAGGTTAAATGTGTAGAGGCTGTGGAGAAAAATACATTAATCAGTCAGCTTGATACTTTATTTTGTGATTTAGATATTAATGCTTTAAAAACTGGTATGTTGCTTAATGAAAGGATCATAAAGTATACAGCTTCAAGGTTAAATACTTATCAAATTCCTAAAATTATTGACCCAGTAATGGTAACTAGAACTGGTTCTAAATTACTTGAGGATTTAGCAATTAATGCCTACAAAAAATTACTTTTACCAATTGCAGATTTGGTAACTCCAAATATTTTTGAAGCAAATTTACTATCTGATATAAAAATTAAGAATAAAGAAGATATCGAAAAAGCTGCAAAAAATATTCTTGAACTTGGAGCTAATGCAGTATTAATAAAAGGTGGAGGTTTGCAAGATATGAAAGGGAAAGATTTTTTTATTGATAAAAATGGTACAAGAGATTGGTTAGTTAATGAGGTTATAAATACTAAAAACACTCATGGCAGTGGTTGTACTTTAAGTGCTGCTATTTGTGCCTATAGAGCATTAGGTTTTGAGTTAATTGACTCGGTTCAGAAAGCAAAAATATTTGTTAGAAAATCTTTAGAAAATTCTTATAAAATCGGATCTGGTCCAGGACCTCTTGGACATTATCAATAACTTTAAAAAAGTTTTATTATAACCAATTCTTCCTATAATTCTTTTTTAAAATGATATTTCTTCTGTCTCCCATCCAACTTCTATCTGTTAAAAATGTTTTAGCAAAAAAATAATTAATTATCTAATTTTTAATTGAAAAGTTTTATTGAAATTTTAATCAAATCTGACTTTAATCATTTCCTCTATATTGATTTTATTTATATATAAAATCAATTTTTATTTATTCAAAATTGAAAAAATTTATTTTCAGTAGTATTTTTTTTGAATAATTATTATTATTAGAAGTTTTTAAATTTTTATTAAAAAAACTTTCTCATAATAGATAGTAATTAAGACTTATTCCCTTTTATTTGTTTAAAGACTACTTTATAAAAAAAACTATTTTCATGCTTAAAGAAGACAGAAAAAAAGAACAAACCATCATCAATGTTGGTTACTGTGAAAGTACCTCTGAATGGCTTAATAGAATTATTACTGAATTGGCTGACGAAGATAAGAACTTTGTAGATTTATCAGTTATTTGTGCTTAATTTTATAAAAATATAAATTTATATAGATCGACTTTTAAGATGATTGAGCTATAGAATAAATCCATTAATTATAAATATTTTTCAATAAATTTAGGTAATTATTCGCATAGTTAGAGATCTTAAAAAAAGTTAAAAGTAAGTAATACAAAAAAGTTATTCTAAATTCATGCAACCCATCTCTGAAGAACTTTATAGAAAATTAGTTAAATCTTATAAAAGATGAAAATTTTAATTTTTTATTGATTTAATAAATTATGTTTTTAATTTGCAAAAAATTTTTATAGTTGATTATTCTTGTAAATTTATAGAATAAATTTCTCAATTTATAAGAAATGGAAAAAGATTCTATTAAAATAATCGGGAATAAAGAGGAATCAAGAGAAGAAGCTATTTTAAGGTATTTAATAGAAGCAGAAGGATTAAAAGATATTCTTGATAAGGATTTTGAGGAGTGGTATAATTTTGATGTTTGGGAAAATATTGGAAGTCAGCAATGGATTTTTGCTCGGGCCTTGGAAGTTTATAGAGGTAAGAAAATAGATATTAAATGCGGTTGTTGTGAATTTATTAATTGTCTCGAAGCTGATTTTAAGAAGATTGACAACCAAAAATGCTATGGGATAAAAAGTGCATACATGATTGAAAAGGTTTTATGTGAAATTGTATTGGCTGCAGCAAAAAGAGAAAGTGATGGCACATATTCCGCATAAGTTTTTCTACAGGAATCTTTAAATTAAAAGAAATTCTATTTCCAAATTATTTGCTTCCACCATTCTTCCACTTTTGAAGGAGTACCATACCAAACCTTTCCGAAAATACCTCCATGAAATGTTTCAGGAAGAATTATTTTTTGAGAACCTTTTAAAATAGATGATGATAAAGGCACTAAACCATCCCCTCTAGAATCCTGATCGCCAGAAATTGATTTATATGATCTTTTTGCAATTAGTTTAGTTACTAGGGAGGAATCCTTTGAGTAGATTTTTACTTCGCCCCCAATAGAAATATAATTAACATTATTAAAGAAATTTCCTGGATATTTTTGATCTACAAATTTTCTTAATGCAGTTGCTTTTATTGCTTGATGAGGACTTCCTAATGTAATTAAATTCTTGGTAACATGTTTCCCGTTATAAATTTGACCATTGAAAGGTTCACTTGAAAGGTAGAGTCTCAAAATTACTCCGCCTGAACTATGCCCAATTAAATCTATTTTTTTTGAGTTATTTTCTTTCATTGCAATAGCAACCTTATCATTTACTTTATTCAAAATGACGGACCATCCTTTTTTTGAATTGCTATTGAACCAATCTTTTCTTGTTACATCTACTAAATATACTTTTCTGCCAAAAAGATTCTCAATTGTATTTTTAGCGAGGTCATATGCTTCTGATGTAATCAGAAACCCACCTAGAATAATTACTGGATTTTTAATCTTTTAAAGCGAATCTAATAAAAATATACTTTTAATTAATTACTCAAAAACAAAATATGAAGATTAAAGAAATTTTTTAAGAAAACTAAAATTTATTTTTCCCTATTATAAATTATTTAATGGAATTAACTTTTTTATTTTGCTCAAAGGATTAAAAATAATATGTTTTGTAGTTTAACTTTTAATTGTGTATGATCTCAGTATGACTTTAAGTTATTACAGAATGCATAGGATTTATCTCGCAGCGACCATGGGATATGGTCTTGGTTCTGATGATCCTGAGGAACTTGCATACTACAAGAAATTAAGAAAAGAAATGGATGATATCAAGAAGGATGAGGTTAAAAAAGGCATACCACTTAAATGGGATATCCCAGAATGAATGGATTAATGAGTCTGAATACTTTTTTATTAATTGATGGAAGTCTAATGCTTCTTGGATTACCTTTATTGATGATCCTAAAAGGCAAAAAGAAGATTTCCTAAGACAATTAATTATTTAACGGAAAAAAGTTACTCCCATTACATCAGTAATATCTTTTGCAGTGGCTACAAATGCAAAGGTGCTTATGAGGCTTTTAGGGCTTGATGAATTAAGAAGAAAATAGTGCAGGTGCTTTGGGAGCACTAGGTCGCAGGTTCGAATCCTGTCGCCCCGATCAGTCATACCAATGGATTATAAATATTTGAGTTAGTCTTAAGTTGAGGAAGGAGCGCTAAAAGGAGTGCTAGGTTTTGTTCCTTTGAAAGGGGAAATTCTCAAAAAATCAATTGATGCTGTGGGAAGAATAGGTAGGTAATTTAGAACTCCAAGCCTTTCTAAAAGTTTCTACTTCTCTCTTATTAGGAGCTAGATATATCCAGCTATTAATTAACTTTACCTTATTTCTTATAAAATTAGTTGTAGCAATGCTTTTTGGGATGCCCTCGTCGGGACTTGAACCCGAGACCTCTCCCTTACCAAGGGAGTGCTCTACCGCTGAGCTACAAGGGCAATATTAAAGTGGGCCGGGTTGGACCAGATAGGATTGCCTGCAGCACAGTAATTCTGAAGTGTGCAAGATAAATTTAAATGGACTATCTGTTGCTGTCAAATAATTTCTAGGGAGTGCTGTAATCATTATTTAGTCCACTTTTTGCCGATGAAATTAATGCTATGGGATAATTTGATTGATTGACAGTCGATCTAACATGGAGGGATAAAACCCTCTTTTTTTTATGCAATGAATGATAGTTTTAAAAAATTTGTATCCATAGGGATAGCTCCTAGAGGAGTGATTGCTATTGGACTCGTTCCAATGGGCTTTATTGCTATAGGAGGAGTATCAATGGGAATCATCACAGTAGGTGCTGTGGGAATGGGTTTGATTAACGCTTGCTTGGTTGGCTGTGGTTTGATCGTATATGGGATAAAGGTAATGGGGCTTTAATCTTTGTTGAATAAATGAAACGCTTACTACTCCCACTATTAGCTGCTCTTGCTTTACCAGCATGTACAACCGAAGTCGTATATGAAACTCGGGAGCTTGCTTGGAAAGAATGCAGAAGTTGGATGAAAGAAGGAGGTGAGTTCTATATACAAGAAGGAAGTGACTACAACTTGGTTACTAGGTGGTTGCCTAGAAGATTCTGTTTCTACAACGAAGACAAGATGGAAATGGTTGGGCAAGAACTAATTCAAATAAAAGAAGGAGACAAGTTCTTGTCTGAGAATTTTCCTGATATAGGTAACGGTATTGCCACTCCTGTTACTCAAAAAACTTTTAAATTTCAAAAACCTATTCCATAATAAATAAGAGACACTATGATCACTTTTGAAAGAATACTTTTGGAGGGGATAAGGCTCCTCTTTTTTAATATTTTATTTTTTGATTAATGGGAAAAGAAACTTCTCAACTAACAGAAAAGGAAGCTTTGAGTATCTATGCGAGAATGCTCCACACTCTTGATTCGTCTGAGTTTGAATCGTATTTGTCAGAAGACTTCTCATACTCATCACAAAAAGTCTTAACCGATATGAACTCAAGAGATGCATTCATTGAATATATCAGACCAAAACTTGAAACAATCAAAAAATCCAAGAGTCATGTTTATGCAGAATTAGGCGTCTGCCCAGCCTATGGTCATACCGATTGCCTCATCATGGCTCAAGGCGATAAGTCTAATCTACTTGGAGTTGCTTATGCTTCTGTAGACAAAGGGAAAATATCTGCTCTAGCCTTGTGTATTGTTCCAACAGCTGATTCGGCTAAGAGAAGTGGAATTTATCCCGGTCTTCAGCCCAATTGATTAATACAAAAATACTGCTTGCAAACCTTTATTTGATTTGGCAATATAAGTAACCGACTCTGTAATTGGGACATCAAACTTAGATGTTCCGCTTAATGGCTAGATAGAACTGAAGGAATAAAAGTCAGGGATTTTCTAATATTTTTCTTCCGGTTCAGCTGTTAAAAAGCTTCTACACACATACTGATAGACAATGAAAATTATTAAGAGACTCAGGTCGCTGCCAGGCGATTCTCTGAGTGTTATACGCCGCACTCCGCCACTTGTTTTTGCAATGGCTGTCTTATCTCTCGGAGGATTTATAGGCGCCTCCACGGTCCTTGTGAAGGGCTTCAGGATGGTTGAGAATTCCATCACTGTTACAGGTGCAAGTACTGAAAGTTTTGAGAGTGATATTGCTAAATGGTCCGTTCAGGTTAGGGCTACAGGCAAGACTCAGATCGACTCATTCAACAAGCACAAAGAGTCAATGAAAAAGACTATGAATTTCCTTAAAGCCAATGGAATTGAGGATGGTATCAAACAGGAAGTTTATCTTGGACCGGCAAGTATAAAAGAATATGAAACCAAGCATCCCAAGACCAATGAGATCATCAGAACGGAATGGATTACCTATCAAAGAATTGAAATCCAGAGCAATGATGTTTATCGAATTCAAAAAACCCATAGCAAGATAACTGAACTTCTTGGCGAAGGTGTTTTGGTAAGTCCTAGCTCTCCCAAGTACACATATTCCAAGCTTGCTGACAAAAGAGTAGATATGCTTGCCAAGGCTGCAAAGGATGCACGAATAAGAGCTGAGGCTATTGCTCTTCAGGCAGGTTCTAAAGTCGGTAGTCTAAAGAAAGTGAATACTGGAGTTTTCCAGATAACTGTTCCAAATTCCACGAGAGTAAGTAGCTGGGGTTCTTACGATACAACTACTATCAAGAAAGATATCACTGCCGTTATGGGAGTGACTTTTGCAGTTAAGTAGTAGCTCAGGGAGTCTGTTTTTTGCCTTTAAGAATCATCAGCAAAGGCAGACCCATAAGCATCAGACTTCCATCTATAAATAAAAAAGTATTGAGATTCATTTATCCATTCCTTCAGGGGTATCCCAATTAAGGGGTATCCCTTTTTTAACTGGGTCCTTTTTCATATCTTCAATTTCTTCTCTGATTTTATTGTAGTAGGCCAACTCTTCTGGATCATCAGAACCTAGACCATAATTCATGGTCGCTGCAATATATATTCTATGCATTCGGTATGACGATAGTGTCATTACTAAAGATAATCTTTTATAAATATATCTGAATTTAAGACAAAATGCTGAACTCTTAGATCCCAGTCATATCAGTCAATTGAGCAACCCCACCATAATACACGGGGGAGAAGGGGTAAAAGACAGGAAATTGAGTGGGGACTACTTACTAGATGTGTGTACATCATCATTGTAAGTAATGAAAATAAACCACTCTCAACTACAGCTAAACTACTTATATCTGATACGTGGGTATGGGTGTAAACACATAATGCACGTACTGTATATAGTTAACTTTAGGGTGATGGTGAGTATATTGTTTAAAACTGATTGGTTAGATGGGTAGTGAAGAAATATATAGGGTAAGTGAGCAGAGATCAAGGAATATGTCTGCAATTAAATCGAAGAATACAAAGCCTGAAATCAAGGTAAGAAAAGTTCTATATTCTATGGGATATAGATTCAGACTTCATTCAAAAGATTTACCTGGGTCTCCAGATATCGTTCTCCCAAAATATAAAACTGTTATCTTTGTCCACGGATGTTTCTGGCATAGGCATGAGAATTGCAAGTATGCCTCCACTCCAAAAACAAGGCAGGAATTCTGGAACAAAAAATTTACAGAAAATGTAAAAAGGGATTCGGAAATTCAGAATAAAATAAAAAATCTTGATTGGAGATATGTTGTTATCTGGGAATGCGAAACAAAAAATATAGAAAATTTAAGAGAAAAAATAATTGATGTTTTTAGTTAATAAATTGGTTGACTTTATAAATCTCGGTGCCATATTAAATAAGAATTTAAGAGAAGAAAGATTCGAAAATCTCAAGTTAAAAAATTAAATATTCTTCAAAATAAATTCGAATTTATTGATCTATTTGCTGGTATAGGTGGTTTTAGAAAAGGTTTTGAATCAATTGGTGGAAATTGTGTTTTTACAAGTGAGATAGATAGATTCGCACAGGAAACTTATAAAGCTAATTTTCAGACAGAACATAAATTCGCTGGAGATATTAGAGAGGTTGATACAAAAGCAATTCCAAGACATGATGTTTTGCTCGCTGGATTTCCATGTCAGCCATTCAGTCTTGCAGGAGTAAGTAAAAAGAATTCACTTGGTAAATCTCATGGATTTGATTGCAAGATCCAGGGGACTTTATTTTTTGAAATTGCAAGAATTCTCGAGCACCATAGACCCAAAGCGTTTCTTCTGGAAAACGTAAAAAATCTGAAAAGTCATGATAAAGGTCAGACCTTTAAAACTATTCTTGACGTATTAAAAAATAAGCTTGGTTATAAAGTTCAATATCGCGTAATAAATGCAAAATCTTACGTACCTCAAAATAGACAGAGAATTTATATTGTAGGTTTTAGTGAAGAAAATAATTTTAATTTTGATGATTTAATTATTCCAGATATTTCTGATGGTCCAACATTAGCTTCAGTGCTTCATCCTGAAGATGGATCTGAAAAGTGTGAAGAGCCATATACAATTCCTGATCTATCAAAAGTAAATGAGAAATACACTATCACAGATAAATTATGGGATTATCTCCAGATGTATGAAAAAAAGCATAGAGCAAAAGGTAATGGATTTGGTTTTGGATTATGTAAACGCGAAGATGTTGCTAGAACTTTATCTGCTAGGTACCACAAAGATGGTGCTGAGATATTGATATATCAGGGAGATAAAAAGAATCCAAGAAGACTAACCCCAAGAGAATGCGCAAGGTTGATGGGGTTTGATAAAACTCTGGAATCAAATTTTATAATTCCAGTTTCTGATTCACAGGCATATAGACAATTTGGTAATTCAGTAGTTTTTCCAGTTATTGAAGAAATCGCAAAAGCTATGAGTCTATATGTTTATCAAAAAGATATTTCGAGAGAAAAAATTTCATTTCCAATCTGTGCTTAAAAATGTATTTGTGAGAGGGAGAACAAATAATACAAAATAATTTTTTAAAATAGACTATAGTCCCTATCAGAAAAAGCTTTTTCTAATTAATGACCAATGCTTCAGAATTTATAGATGCGACGCCTTCTGCAGCCTTACTTATTGAAAGCATTAGAGATTTAGGTTATTCTCTGGAAACTGCAATAGCTGATTTAGTTGATAATTCGATATCAGCAGGAGCAAACAATATCAAAATTTTATTAATAAATGATTCTGATAATCAGCCTTTTCTTTCGGTAGAAGATGATGGAGAGGGTATGTCTGAAGAGGAACTTTTATCTGCTATGAGATTAGGTTCTAAAGATCCAAATATTGTAAGACGAAAAAATGATTTAGGTAGGTTTGGCCTTGGATTGAAAACTGCTTCTTTTTCTCAATGCCGTCAATTAACAGTTGAATCTTTTAAATCGGGCAAGTCAACTTCCATGACGTGGGATTTAGATCTTGTTAGACAGAAAAATGCTTGGGTAGTAAGAAAAAATTTTTTTGTTGATCGTGAAATTGGTACTAAGATAATTTGGAATAAAATAGATAGAACCAAGCTTGAGATAAATTCAGTTTATACAAATTCAATTTTAAATAATATTTGCGAACATTTATCATTGGTTTTTCATAGGTTTATTGATGGTTCTTCTTCTATAGAAAAAAAGGTCAATATTTATATAAATGGGAATTTATTAGAGAGTTATAATCCGTTTAATGAAAGTAATATTGCGACAATAAAGTCTGAGAAAAGAGTCTATTCATATAAGGGAGGTAATATAAAAATTCAATCATTTGTATTGCCTAGTAGATTAAAAATAGATCATGATGAATGGAAAAAATATGAAGGGGAAGGAGGATATGCCAAGAATCAAGGCTTTTATGTCTATAGAGCAAATAGATTAATCATCAAAGGAACATGGTTCGGACTTTTAAAAAAATCAGAATTCACAAAACTATGTAGAGTACGAATTGATATAGATAATGACTTAGATACAGATTGGAAAATTGATGTAAAAAAAAGTAAGGCCTCTCCCCCTAAACAAATTAGAGATTTTCTTGGAGAGTTTATGGCAAGTGTTGAGATACAAGGCAAGAGAGTTTATTTTAGAATTCCGCAAAAATCTAAGGATGATGAAATGCCAATTTGGCAAAAAGTTTCTAAGGATTCAAAAAGTTACTACGTTATTAATAGATCTCACCCATTAATAAATAAATTTTTATCAGAAAATAAAAATAACTTTGCTTATCTAAAACTTTTTGAAAATACAATCCCTTACTACGATATTTTTAGTTTACTTTCATCAGATAAAGAATCTGTTGTGACTTGGCAAGAAGAAAATGAAGAAGACTTAAATTCAATAAAAGAATTAGTTAATTTATTAAAGAAAAGCAAAATGAAATCTGAAAAGATTTTGACTCAAATAGAATATTTTCTAAAAAATAGTGATTTAAATATTACTGAAGATCAAATTCAAAAGATTCTATGACAAACAAATATTCCGCGAGCATAATTTCAATGGTTAAGGGTGTAATGGAAGATAACTTTGACCAATTGACTGGGCCAGAATTAACTACTGAGATTAGGAACCAAGTTGAATTATTTGTTGAAAGAATACCAAATCAAACTTTTAGTGAAATAGATAAAGATTTCATAGTTAAGAAGGTTCGCATTAATTTAAGAAAAACTATGGAAGATGGTAGTGTTTTGGTTGATAATTCTTCTTTCGAACTTTGGTACGATGATAGAAAGGCTGATATCGAAGATATTTATTGGAATGACTATAGAGAATATTTATACAACGAAGGTTGGTCAGAAGGAGTAAATGGAACTATAAATTCCCTTGATAGAAGCACTACCAATATACTAAAAAATTGCGCCGACCCATTATCAAAAACCAAAACGAAAAGAAGAGGGATGGTAGTTGGTAATGTTCAATCAGGAAAAACAGCAAATTATTTAGGTCTTATCGCTAAAGCTGCTGATGCTGGATATAAGGTCATCATAATAATTGCAGGTATGTTGGAAGAACTTAGAAAACAAACTCAGATAAGACTTGAGGAGGGCTTAGTTGGAAGAGATGTTATAGCTGGGGAAAATGTTGGTATTGGAACTTTTACAAAAAGATCTCAAGAAAAACTACCTATATGTATGACAAATCGAGATTCTGATTTAAGGAAATCTAAAATCCAAAATAGTTCTAATATGTTAAATACTACAGCCACGGCTCCTTATGTAATTGTAGTAAAAAAGAATGCTGCAACATTAAAAAATTTAAATTTAAAATTAGATGAAATTAGGATAAATGAGGATAAGGAAATTGTTGATAGGCCTATGCTTTTAATTGATGATGAAGCAGATAATGCAACAATTGATTTAAGATCTAAATCTAAAAGCAAGAAAAAAAGGAAGCCTTCAAAAAATATTGATAAACTTTTATATCCAGAGGAGGACCCAAGTAATTATGATTCGACTATTATTAATGCACGAATAAGAACTATCCTCAAGAAATTCAAAATTTCTACATATATTGGCTACACTGCAACACCATTCGCAAATATTTTTATAAGTCCAAAAAATAAAAATGAGATATTAGGCGAAGATCTATTTCCAAAAGATTTTTTATATTACTTAGAACCGGCAAATACTTATTTTGGACCTACAGAAGCTTTTATTGAAGAGAGAAATAAGGACTTTTATAACGAAATAAATGTTGATGAGATTACATCTGGCAAAGGAATTTTAATTCCTCATAAAAAAGATTATGTGCTTGAGGAATTACCAGAATCTCTAAAGGAATGTATTAATGGGTTTATAATTTCAACTTCAGTTAGATGGATAAATGGATATGAAAATGAACATTCATCTATGCTCGTTAATGCTTCAAGCTATACAGATACTCAGAAATCAATATCAGATGTAATTTGGGACTATAAAGAAAAAATAATGCATGGATTAAAAGCATCTTCTGGATTAGAGGATTATCTTGCCGAGAAAAATATTTTTTATAAGGATATTAAAGATTTATTTGAAAAAAAATTTGAACATAATCTCGATTGTGAGTGGACAGAAGTCAAAAAAATCATTCATAAAGTTGCAGCAAAAATTGAAGTAGTTCATGTAAATAGACTTAAAACTTCTGATAAATTAAATTATGAAAAACATCCTAAAGGGAGAATTGTAATAGCTGTAGGTGGTTATTCATTATCAAGAGGACTTACTCTAAAAGGTTTAGTAGCTTCATATTATTTAAGAACATCTAAAATGTATGACACTATTCTGCAAATGGGCAGATGGTTTGGATACAGAGAGGATTATGAGGACCTATGTCGTATTTATATGACAAAGAAAGCTAAGCAAGATTTTAGGTTTATTGCAGGAGTAATTAGAGATTTAAATACTCAAATTATCGTAATGCAATCTCAACGAAAAACCCCAATGGATTTTGCACTTTTTGTTAGAAAACATGAAGATGCAAAAAGATTAATGGCAACGGCTAATTTAAAAAGAGGAGCCTCTCAGACGAGAATCATTAAAGAAAAATTTGGTGCAAGATTTATACAAAACTTTTATTTTGAAAGAGATCTTGAAAAGATAAATCAGAATAAGGTTTTTGTCCAAGATTTGCTTAAAAATATTAGAAGAAATTTTATTAACAATCGTATTAAAGAAGATGTTAATCCTAAACTAAAAAATTTATATGCCTTTAAGGAAATACCAGTAATTTATATTTTAGATCTTATTGAAAAATTTCATTTTAAATTCATCAAAGAAACAGACGAAAAAAGATTTTTATTGGAATATATCAATTTAAGGAAACTATTTGAGTTGTCAAAATGGGAAGTGATAATTGATTCAAAAAGTGTTACATCAAAGGCTGAATGTTTGAATATTGGAGGGTTTGAAATAATGCCAACTAAAAGAGCGGCTACTTATGAAGAAAATATAGAACAAAAAGAATTGCTTCAAACTGTAACTGCAAAGAAGTCCTCTATTGTTAGTCCCAAAACATATGCTCTTACAATGTCACAAAAGGAATTAGATGATATAAAAACATTCGCAGATGCAAATAAAATGAAGTTTTTTAAGGCTCTTCTTAATAAGAATCAAGTTCCTAAGTTAATTATCACAGTGATGGATCTTGAGTTTTCATTTAGAAAATCAATTAATAAAAATAAAAATCCTGAAGAAGAAAAGTTTTTAAAAAATCTTCCTGAAATTTTTACTTTAAGTTATATCTTCCCACCAAGTAGTATTCCAGAAAAGTCAAGAGAAGTATTAGTAAATACTGATATTGATAATCCTTTTTTAAATTCTGATTATTTTGAAGATTATGAAGACGATGGAGATGATTAGATAAAATTATGCTAGAGAATTGGTCTACCCTTGAAAAAATAGCTCCTGGTCAAATTGACAGTAATTATTTTGAAAGTGCTTTGTGGACAATATTAGCTACTAAAGATTATGAGGAGAGAATAGGTGTAAGGTTTAAATTTAATGATTTATCTAAAATTGATATTCAAAAAATAAATTTTCCAGAATGGGATGAAATAGATATAAATGTTCCCGATCTGGCTGATAAAAATGAGATTTATTTATATATAAGATTAAATAATGCAGATTTCGAAAAACAATTTAGCAGATTTATTGAAGACATTTTACCTTTAGCTGATTCTTGTAAAACTGAAAGTTCATTGTTGGAGGCAATCTATTCACAGTGCAGACAATGGAAAGAATTCATGAGAATGAAAATATACGAGAAATTAGACAACAATACACAGAAAGGATTAATAGGTGAACTATATTTTTTAAAGCATCTTTTTAAAAAACTTGAAATTAGAGAAAGTATAAGTGCATGGACTGGTCCCGAAAGAGAATGCAAAGATTTTCTCATAGGTTCTTTTGGTTTTGAAGTTAAATCTAAAAAATCAGGTTTAGATTCAAGTGTGAGAATTTCATCAGAATATCAATTATTTATAGAAGATCTGAAAGAACTTTTTTTAATCGTTTTTACAGTTGATAAGACTTTTAAATCTGATTTGCAAGGAAAAACCTTATCTCAAATAGTTGCCGAATTTAGAAACTACATTGGATCGAGGGATGTTAATTGTATAGAGCTATTCAATACAAAATTGCAGACTTATGGTTTTAGCGATTCACAAGATTATTCAAAAGATTTTTGGATAATAAATGATGATTTTGTAACTTATGAAATAACTGATAAATTCCCAAAAATAATTGTAGAAGATATTGATCCTGGCTATATAGGGAAAGTAAATTATGACTTATATCTAAACCAATTAGAAGCATATAGTCAAAATGATTTAGATAAAATTTTTGAGTAATTATGTTTAAATTTTATAATGATTTTTCAAATCAAATTAATAATGAGTCCCTAGATACAGGTCAGTCACAACAAGAGATATTTTTTGAAAAAATTACTTCTTATCTTATTGAAGAAGGGGTTTGTAATGATGCAATTTATCCTAGACCACCTTTCCGAGAGACAGGATATCAGTTTGATGGATATGGGGGTGATCCTTTCGAAGATGATAATAGATTAACTGTTTTTTTAATTGATTATTCTTTTTCTGAGAGTATTGAAATTATGAATCTCAATACTTTAAGTGCGTTGATAAATAGAGGGGTGAATTTTGTTTCAAAAATAAATTCGCGAGAATTCAGAGTCAGATTAGAAGAAAGTTCTGAGGTATATGCAGCAATAGATTATTTATCCAAAAAAGTTAATGATCTTTTTCAGATAAGATTTATTGTTTTGACCAATAAAGAACTCCGTATAAGAGGCGAAAAAGTTAAGATGCCCATTATTAATAATATAAAAACTAGTCTTGCAATATTTGATATCGAAAAAATAATAAAACTAGAAGAAGGGGTCAATATCAATGAAGAAATAGAAATTAATCTAAGTGAAGAATATAACGAATCAATTCCTGTTTTAAGTGCTCATTTATCAGATACACCATATAGATCATATTTAGCTGTTATTTCTGGATCATTACTCTCCTCAATATATGAAGAGTGGGGTAATAGATTACTAGAAAAGAATGTAAGAGTTTTTCTTCAAGCTAAAGGATCAGTTAATAAAGGTATAAGAGATACTATTGATGACGACCCTGCAATGTTTTTTGCTTATAACAACGGAATTACAGCAACCGCAGATGATATTGATATTGATGATCTACCTAGAGGAAGAGCGATAACAAAAATAAAAAATTTGCAAATTGTAAACGGCGGGCAAACTACAGCATCTATTTATTCTGCATATAAAAATAAAAAAGATGTAAGTAAAGTTTTTGTTCAGATGAAATTATCAGTTGTTAATCCAGAAAAATCTGAAGAAATAGTCCCTCTAATTTCAAGATTTGCAAATAGTCAGAATAAAATTAACACTGCTGATTTTTCTTCCAATCATCCATTTCATCTTCAAATTGAAAAACTTTCTAGAGGTGTATATGCTCCACAGACAGGTGATTCTATAAGGACAACAAAATGGTTTTATGAGAGGTCTAGAGGACAATATCAGGACATGAAAAATAAGGGATTTACCTTTAGTCAGAAAAAAAGATTTGAAGCAGAGCATCCAACTAGACAGAAAATCACAAAAACAGATCTAGCTAAATATTTGAATATATGGAAGTATAAACCTGCCTTGGTATGTAAGGGTGTACAAAAAAACTTTGTGAAATTCTCTGAAGATATTGACAGTGAATGGAAAAAAAATAATAAGAAATTTGATGAAACTTTCTTCAAAGAATTGGTAGCAAAAACAATAGTTTTTAAGACTCTTGATAAGTTAGTTTTATCAAAAAGAGATTCTTGGTATAGAGGTTACAAAAGCGCGATAGTTCCTTACACATTGTCACTATTAGCTTGGGAAATAAAAAAATCTAAAAAGGTTTTTAACTTTGCAAAAGTATGGAGTGAACAGTCAATTAATTACGATTTGCAAGATGATCTAATAAGAATTGCTGAAGATGTAAATAAAGTGCTAAATGATCCGCCATCAAATATGCCTGGAAATGTTCTGGAATTTGCAAAAAGAGAAGGATGTTGGGAAATAATTAAGAAAAAACAAATGCAATGGTCAAATAAAATTAATCAATACTTACTATCAGAAGATGAAATTAAAAAGAAAAAACAACCTAAAAAATTCAATCCAATTTTGATAAAGAAAACTGATTTTGAAACTCTTATTAAAAATTCTCAGAGCTCATTCTGGCAAAAATTAGAAACATGGATTAATACAAAACCAGATTTTGAACTTTCAGATTCAGAATTAATTTTGTTAAGAAATGCTTTGGGTATTCAGAAAACTTTTAAGCCCAATTCAGGACAATCGATAAGATTAAATAACATTTATGAGAGAGCTCTAAAAAAAGGATTCCCTGAAAAACTTTAAAAATTTTTCTGTGACCAAATTACTATAGGTAACTCGAAGTATCCCCCCTTTGGATACTCTTTTTTTTAGTAGGTTAGTTGATAGTGACTATATCTCATCAACATTTTAATATCTCTGTGTCCACTGCATGCACTTATCTCCAAAGCATTCATTCCTGAACTCCACATTCTGCTTATGGCTATATGCCTTAGATCATGAAATCTGAGAGTGTTAAGCTCGGCCCTTTTTCTTGCTTTATCAAATCCATTTCTTGCGGCTCCTTTTGTAATAGGGAGTACTTTGCCTTCTTTCCTTTCAAAACTTCTCAGTAGCTTTTTTGCATTTGATGGTAATGGAACAATTCTCATGGAATTTGAACCTCCTCTTGCTGCACATTCTTTTCTTTGAATATAAATTTTATCTTTATGTAAATCAATATTTCTCCAGTTCAGGCTCAAAAGTTCGGAGCGTCGAAAACCAGTTGCAAGTGCCAATTTTGTGAGTCTCAGATGATTTGGATTGGACATCTGAGACAGTTCATTTAGAAGTCTTTGTTCGTCTCGATCAGTGAAAAACGGTGCTCTTGAATCTCCAGTCCCTCTCACTCTCAGATGCCTCGCTGGGTTATCTTTAATTTCCGCTCCTCTTTCATCTCTTGCCCAGTCGAGCAATACTCTCAATATCCTCAGTTCTCTCATCACTGTATTTGGTTTCACCTTCAGTAATCGTTCATCTCTCCAGACCGCAAAGTGCTTTATCTGCAGGTCTTTCAGAGGAATATCTCCAAGCCAGCTTTCTGCCGTCACCCTGAGAGGATATTTTTCATTCTCCGCACTGCGGTGCATAAGCAGAGGACCATTTATATAGTTATTGATTGCCTCTCCCAGGGTGATTGGGATATCCCGAAAAACCTTTTTTGTTCTCTCTTCGACTGCATCTGCCCATGATTGGGCCATATCTCTGGAAAGGAAATTTCTGGACCTCGGGCCTACATAATTCTTCTTTCTGATAAGGACCTGCCAGCCGCTGCCGCTTCTTCTGATTGTTGCCATTTGGGTTTCATCTTTTGTGTGATGCACCTCCAGATATCTGCCTTTAAAACAGAAAAGTGGACCCGTAATCGGACGTCCACTTCTGATGAATTTCTTTTTGCGATAGTGATAATCCTAGTGATATCAATCTTTCCCGCGAGTGCCCTCGTCGGGACTTGAACCCGAGACCTCTCCCTTACCAAGGGAGTGCTCTACCGCTGAGCTACAAGGGCAATATTAAAGTGGGCCGGGTTGGATTTGAACCAACGTAGGCAGAGCCAGCGGATTTACAGTCCGCCCCCTTTAACCACTCGGGCACCGACCCCCACTATTCGAACTTATCAGTTAATGGTCACTTTGTGTGAAAATGTTTTGGTTTTTTTGTTTCTTTCTAGATAGCATTTAAAAGAAAAGACTTTATTGCTGATGAATATTTTATTGATAAATGGTCCAAATTTAAATTTATTAGGTACAAGAGAACCTGAAATATATGGGAATCAAACCTTGAGTGATATCCAACAAGACTTAACCAAAGTTGCACAACAAAATGGTATTAATCTTGAATGTTTTCAAAGTAATTATGAAGGAAAGATAGTCGATAAAATTCAAGATTCTATTGCCAATATTCAAGGAATACTTATCAATGCTGGAGCTTTTACTCACACTTCAATTGCAATTAGAGATGCCTTAGTTGGATCAAAAATTCCATTTGTAGAATTACATATTTCAAATATTTTTAGTAGAGAAGAATTTCGCAAAGAATCTTTTCTTACAGACAAAGCAATTGGAATTATAAGTGGCTTTGGTATATCAAGTTATTCTCTAGCTCTTCAAGGAATGATTCAATACTTAAAAAATAATTAGTCAATGTTAGTAGATTTTAAAAGACCTTCTTCTAATATTAAATATTTATCATCATTAACCTCAGATGACTGGATTAATTTAGCCTTATCAAATCCGATAGAGATTTTAATTGACCATGCCCACTGTGAGAGGAAAGCTGCAGGAGTAGCAATCCAATTAATGTTTAGATATCCGGCAGAACCTAATTTGGCAGAAGTTTTGAGTCCAATAGCCAGAGAGGAATTAGAGCATTTTGAAAAAATACTTTATTTTCTAAAAGATCTTGGGCATTCGCTTAAAGCTATAAAACCTCCTCCTTACGGTGCTGCACTTGCTAAAAGTATTAGAAAAGAAGAACCTAATAGGATGCTAGATAGTTTCTTAATAGCAGGTCTTATAGAAGCGAGAAGTCATGAAAGGTTAAGTCTACTTGCCTTGAATTCTGAAAATAAATCTTTTAAGGTTCTTTATGAGTCTTTGCTTGAAAGTGAAGCAAGACATTTTGGTCTTTATTGGAAATTAGCTAAGACTAAATTTCCTAAAGAAGAAACCTATAAAAGGTTAGATGAATTATCTAAAGTAGAGTCAGAAATTCTCTCTAAAACTTTTGTTCTGCCCAGGGTACATAGTTAAAATTTTTTAATGAATTTTATAATTATGAGAGTAAAAAAATATCTAAATAGATTTTTAGGTTCTAAATATGATTTGCCATCATTAACAATTGTTGGGGTTGGGCCTGGGGATCCTTCGCTATTAACCATTGCTGCAGTAGAAGCAATTAAAAAGTCAAAAGTTATAGTTTTCCCAATTTCAAGTGATGATAAGAAGAGTTTGTCAGCAGAAATAGTTAAGGAATATATCCAATTTAAGAAAAAAATACCTATCATTTTTCCAATGGCGAGGAAGGAATTTGATCCTGATGAAATATGGTCTAATGCTGTAGAGATAATTTTGGAATGTATAAGAAATGACGAATCAGTTGCTTTACTTTGCCTTGGAGACACTTCGCTTTTCGCAAGCTCCTCTAATATTCTGAGACTAATAAATAAAAGTCATCCTGAAATATCTATCAAAACTATACCTGGGATATCATCTATTTCTGCAACGGCAGCTTTAAGTAATTTTGATTTAGTTAAAAAGGGAGAGACTTTGATAATAAAAGAATGCCCTTCTTCTGAATCAGAATTAATATCTCTAATAAGTCAAAGTAGAGGAAATAAAATTGTATTAGCAATCATGAAAGTTGGAAAGAGATGGAATTATGTCAAAGAAATCTTAAAAAAAGAGCATATTATCGAAAAATCCTTAATTGCTTTGAATGTAGGTATGCCTGATCAAATTATCCAATATGCTTCAAAATATAATTCGGATATTATGCCTTATTTCTCTCTGATTTTAATAAGATTAAATTAATGGATAAAAAAGAAAATTTTTTCAAAAATCAATTTACTTGGCCTATAAGTAGAAAGCTATTATTTTCGGTTCTTGAGGATAAAGTTAGTGACATATTTGTTTGTGAATTGGTATGGGAAAGACTTTTTTATACTAAGCAAAATTCTTTAAATAAATGGGAATCAAGTGAATTGACACCCCTCTATTGGTCAGAGAAATTCGTTGAGGCTCCTCAAATTATTTCTGAGCGACCTGCATCAATTCACCTTACACGCTCAATACCGAAGGAAAACAAGCAAGGTTTAAAAGAATTTCTTAATTTTGGAGGTTATAAGATTAATGAACTTTATCCAAGGAGAACTAGAAGAGCAACAGCAGTAAATTGGTTAATTTATTGGGCTAGTGAATCTAGATATAATATTGATGAAACTAATTACCTACCTAAATTGTCTTCTCCGCCGTCTAATCCAGTAAAAGGACATCATGGAGATCCTGATATTAAATGAATAGTTTGTTTAAAGTAAAAGATAATATTGAGGTTATAGTTGTATTAGATATCAATTTCTCAGGAGATAATAATTGACTCTTCCTTCAATAGCAATTATCGGAAGACCTAATGTTGGGAAATCTACTTTGGTCAATAGATTATGCCAAAGTAATGATGCAATTGTCTTTGATAAGCCTGGAGTTACAAGAGACAGGACTTATCAACAAGCTTCTTGGGGAGGGAAAGAGTTTCAAATAGTTGATACAGGAGGACTGGTATTCGATGATGATAGTGAATTTCTGCCTGAGATTCGCACACAAGTTTATTTAGCTTTGGAAGAAGCTTCCCTTGCTTTATTCGTAGTGGATGGAAATCAGGGTGTAACTGATGGTGATTTATCAATAGCTAAATGGTTAAGGAATGCTAATTGTAAAACTATTGTTGCTGTGAATAAGTGCGAATCTATAACTCTGGGAATCTCCTTGGCTTCTGAATTTTGGAAACTTGGATTAGGTGAACCCATCCCTGTTTCTGCTATTCATGGTTCTGGGACAGGAGATCTTCTTGACTTTGTAATTAATACACTTCCTGAAAATTCTAATATTGAAGAACAAGAAGATAAAATAATGATGTCAATTATTGGTAGGCCAAATGTTGGAAAATCTAGTTTGCTTAATTCAATTTGTGGAGAAAAGCGAGCAATTGTAAGTGATATTAGTGGAACTACTACTGATTCAATAGATACTCTTATTGAAAAAAATTCCCAGCAATGGAAAATCGTAGATACTGCAGGAATAAGGAGAAAGAAAAATGTAAAATATGGTACTGAATTTTTTGGTATTAATAGAGCTTTTAAATCTATTGATAGGAGTGATGTTTGTTTATTAGTAATAGATGCAATAGATGGAGTTACTGATCAAGATCAGAAGTTGGCAGGACGCATTGAAGAGCAAGGAAGAGCCTGTGTAATCATAGTCAATAAATGGGATCTTGTAGAAAAAAACAGTTCTACAATCTATCAAGTAGAAAAAGAACTTAGATCAAAATTATATTTCTTAAATTGGTCAAAAATGATTTTTATTTCAGCTTTAACAGGACAAAGAGTGGAGAATATCTTTGAGCACGCGCTTAATGCTGTTAATCAGCATAGAAGAAGAGTTACCACATCTGTTGTTAATGAAGTGCTGAAGGAATCTTTAAGTTGGAAAAGCCCGCCAACCAAAAGGAGTGGAAAGCAAGGTAGATTATATTATGGTACTCAAGTTAAGAATCAGCCTCCCACATTTACTCTTTTTGTTAATGACCCTAAATTATTTGGAATAACATACAGAAGATATATAGAAAAACAAATTAGAAGTAATTTAGGCTTTGATGGTACACCAATAATCTTACTATGGAGAGGAAAACAGCAAAGGGCATTAGATAAAGAGATATCAAGAAAAAATATTGAAATAATTCAAAAAGATTAATGAATATAATTACTAAATTTTCTATTGGACAATATGTCGATGGCAATAGAAGTTGGTTAAGAATTATTGATAGTAGGTTAAAAATAATTGTAGTATTTATATTCCTAATTACACCAATTTGGGCAGGTCCTTTTTGGAGATTAGGTTTAGTTTTCTGTTTATTATTGATTACTTTTTTAAGTTTATTACCTGCAAGAGTTTGGTGGCGCTCAGTTCTTATTCTCTCAATCTTATCATTGTTAATTGGATTTTTATCATTACTAGCTTCTTCTGATATTCATTCACTCGAAAGCTCTTTAAGAGATCCAAATGAATTGAATGTAATTTTGGCCAGTCATGAAAAATGGAATATTTTAGAAATTCCCTCCAAGAAAATAGGCTTTATAAGTTTTGGCTCATATAACTTATCTAAAAAAGCGTTTGAATTAGGAATAAAAACCTCAACTTTAATATTTACTGTAATTCATAGTGTTAATTTGATGCTTTTAACCACACCTCAAGAAAATATAGTTTGGGCTTTAAGTTGGTTTTTAAATCCTTTTAGGAGAATCGGATTTCCTATCGATAAGTGGCTTTTTCAATTATTAATAGCTCTTCGCTTTATTCCTTTAGTGCAGGAAGAGTTCCAGAATTTAGTTAAATCAGTTTCTGTGAGATCAATAAATGTTCGACACCTAGGCCTAAAAAAATCTATTAATGTCTTAATAACTTTAGTTGAAAGACTATTTTTAAATATATTTTTAAGGATTGAACAAGGAGCAGATGCATTACTGTCTAAGAAAAGAATTCTTATAAAAACTAATAGATTTAGAACTTTTCAAAAAACAACCTTTCTTACATTTATTTTAAATACATTGTCGATATGTTTTATTGGCATAGCAATTTTTCTTAGAAAACTGTATGGTGCATTATGAATAACTTAATATTTCAGTTTGAGTTCAGAGCGTTATTTAAACCATCCAACATTTGGAATGTTATATCAAGTCTCCTCTGGTAATGATGGGAGAGATATTTATGCTACTTTATATGCCCAAAAAATGTTTTTTTTAGTCGAAATTAAACAAAGAGAGATCTTTTTTGAAGTTATTCCTTATCTGGATGCTCGTAATCAATCTGAATTGAATTTACAAAAAGCTAGAAGAAAAGGGTCAGATGATTTATCTAAATGGGAAAACTTATTCACACAAACTTTTTTATAAAATGTGAACATTGCAAATTACTTAAAAATTAAGAATAAAATCCCTTCAACAGTAAATTTACTTGCAGTGAGTAAGGGATTTAAAAGTCATGAAATTAAAATAATTAATAATCTTGGTCAAAAGGATTTTGGCGAGAGTAAATTTCAAGAAGGGTTTCAGAAACAAGAAATTTTAAAAGACCTTAAAGAGATAAAATGGCATTTTATTGGAAGAATACAGAGTAATAAAATTCGAAAGATAGTTCAGAATTTTAAATATATACATTCAGTTGATTCCTATGAGAAATTAGAAAAGATTTCTAATGTTTCATTTGAAGAAATGAAACATCCATCAATAATGTTGCAAGTCAAGTTAAGTAAGGACGAAAATAAAGTAGGTTTTGAGCCTGAATTATTAATAGAAAGATGGCTAGAAATTCAAGAATTTAAGAATATTAGTATAACTGGCTTAATGACTATCAATCCTAAAGGATTAAGCTCTACAAAAAATAAAGAGTTATTTAGAAAATGCCGATTCCTAGCAGATTCGCTAAACCTTCCTGAATGTTCAATGGGAATGTCAAGCGATTGGGAGGAGGCGATTGATTCTGGAGCTACTTGGATAAGGTTGGGATCAATCATCTTTGGGGATAGGATAAGAAATTAGTCATTTTTAAATTAATTAATTTTTTTAAAATCTTGTTTATAAACTTGCAGTAAAGTATAAGTAACGTTATCTAAGTATAGGTAGTTTATTCATTCATAAAAAATGGATCTATTCCTTGAGGTTTTTTAGACCTTAGTAATCAATTTCAAGAGGATTTAAAAGTGTCACTTATTTCGCGATTAAAGGCAGTTGTAGCAGGTGATGATTATCTCGAAGATGAGTTCAATGAGCTCGATTATTCTTCAGAGGATGAATTTAATGAGATAAATGATTTTAAACAAAATCAAAGGAACTCAAATGCCCTAGCGAATTCAAACCCATTCGAATTCATGAATAAAAACAGATCATCAAAGGTTGTTGGCATGCCTGGGATCTCAAATTCTTCTGATTTAAGCTTGATGGAGCCACGTAGTTTTGATGAGATGCCTCAAGCTATTCAAGCATTAAGAGAGCGAAAAACAGTAATCCTTAACTTAACTATGATGGATCCTGATCAAGCTCAAAGAGCAGTTGATTTTGTTGCAGGAGGAACATATGCTATTGATGGTCATCAAGAGAGAATAGGAGAAAGTATTTTTCTTTTTGCACCAAGTTGTGTAAATGTAACTAGTTCTTTCCCAGAAGAGGCTTCTCCTTCTAGTATTCCAATACAAAATACATCACAATATAGTTTGGAAAATAATACTACTCCACCGCCAGCCTGGGGAAGTTCTAAATTAAGGGCTTATTCATAATTAATCTGTGACTATTAAAATTGCAGTTATTGGTTTTGGAAATATTGCAAAGGCTATAATAACCCCATTATTAGATAAAAATTTAATAAGTCCAGAAGATATTTATTGTTTAGTAAATTCCAAACAAAGTTTAGAGAAGATAAAAAAAAATTATAAATATGATGTAAATATTTTTCAGTCAGATTCTAAAGAAATCAATTTGATTTGGGACTGTCAAGTCAAACTTCTTTCAGTAAAACCTCAGCAGCTAAAAGAAGTAAATGAGTTAGATAATCACAAAAAAAATGAAAACTTATTAGTTTCAATTTTAGCTGGAGTTTCTCTTGATAAACTTACCCAAAAATTTCCAAATCATAGATGTGTGAGAGTCGTTACAAATATTCCAATAACGGTTGGCAAAGGTTTAACTGGAATTGCCTGGGGTGAAGATATTTCAGACGATCAGAAAGAATTTACAAAAAAATTATTTAAAAATTCTAGTAAAATTTACGAATTTACTGAAGATTCTCTTGATACATTTCTAGCCTTAACGTCATCAGGACCTGCAATTATTGCTTTAATTATTGAAGCCTTAAGCGATGGAGGATTAAGTGGTGGATTACAAAAAAAACTTTCAGAAGAGCTTGTTATGGATATGATTTTAGGAACTATTACTTTAATAAAACAGAATAATTTAACAACTGCCGACATTAAAAATATGGTCGCTTCCCCAGGGGGAACAACTATTGCTGCCTTGAGGGTTTTAGAACAAAAGAATTTAAGATCAGCCTTAATTGAATCAATAGTTTCTGCTAGTAATAGAAGTAAAGAGTTTCGTTAATGTTTAAAAGATTTTTTTAATTCAATATAAACTTTTTCAATAGCATCTATATTTTTTTTAATTGTATATCTCTCTATTACACGATCTCTCGCTTTTTCTCCTAGAGCTTTTGTAAATGAAGGGTGTTCTATCAAAATTGGGATTATTGTTTTTAGTTGCGTGCTTACATTATCAGTTGATATAACTATACCTGCTCCATTATCTAAAACTTCACCGTCTGCTCCAGCATCTGTGGCTACACAAGCGGTACGAGTAGCCATCGCTTCGAGAAGTGATAAAGATAAACCTTCAACTAAGCTTGGTAAGAAAAATACTTCTGCTATTTGCATCATTGCAACTCTAGTTTCTAAATCCATTTCGGCCCCCCACCATATTAATTTATCTTCACTTAGGTTAGAAAAACTGTTTTCAAGAGTTGGCTTCATCGGTCCATCTCCAACAATAACTAATTTGCAATTATAGGTTTTTGTTTTCTTCCAAGATCTTAAAAGTGCTTCAATATTTTTCTCATTGGCAATTCTGCCCATATATAAAAAAATTCTTCCATCTCCAAGTTTTTTTCTAACTGCATCATGTTTTTTATTTTTTTCGATCAAAGGTTCCCAAATATTTTCATCCACACCATTTGGAATAACTATTTGTTTTTCTTTTTTAACTCCTAATTTTGCAAGAACTTTTTTCTGTGTTTCTGAAAAAACAATTATCCTATTAAACTTAGCTAGAGAGGGAGCATAAAGTTGATAAGTCAGTTGCTGAGTATTAGCAGTTAAATTTCTGTTTTTTATATCAAATGCTGGGTGGAATGTTCCTACAAGTGGCAGATTAATTTGATTACAAAGTTCAGGTAGCCTAAAGTCTAAAGGAGATAAGGTTAAACTAGCATGCACTATATCTGGATTTAATCTTTCTAGTGAAAATTTTAATTCTTTTTCTGCTCTCGGAGAAGGTATTGTATAAACCTGCGATTTTATTAGATATGGGAGACTTACTTCAGGATTATTGGCAAGGAATAATGGATTTGATGCTTTTGAATTAGAGGGATTATCAAAATGAATAAAGCTGACTTTATGCCCTCTATCCTTTAATTCCTTAGTCGTCGAATTCCCGTAACTGACATTCCCGCAAAAAGGAGATTTTTTACCTAACCATGCAATATGAGCCACATTAATTTACTTAACTATTTATTAAGTTACCAGTCAATTTTCTAAACACCGCAATTTTAAAACTTATTAATATTATTAAGAAGATATTAAATATATAGTTCTCTCATCATTTTTAGTGAAGATAATTCTTTGTCTAATTGAGCAGATATCCAAGTTTCAATAATTGATAATATTTTAAGCCAAACTTTTTTAGGCCCTAATAATTCTCCGTTTGATTTTATTGGTAATTTTGGGAAAAGAAGTCTCTGTAATAGAGCAACTTCTGAAGCATTTATTTTAAGTATACTTTGCGAATCTTCAATAGTTGAGAACCCTTCATTTGGCAAATAATAACACTCCCATTCCCAGTCTCCTAAAGGAGCGATAATAGGTGCCCCTGTTTTACAACAATGATTTATAGGTAAATTAATCCCCCCGATTGCTAATAAATGTATTAGAGATTGAATACTCATTGAGAGCATTTTTATATCTTCTTCTTTTGGGACTTCGTATAAATGAATTCTATCTAAATGTGCAAGAACGCAAGATAAATAATTTTGTTGTTTATCATTATTACCTACTAATAAAAAGGTTAGTTCAGTTATGGCTTGGGCGGCTGCAAGAGTTTCAATATTTTTCCCCAGACCAGCATAGCTTTTAATAATTTTAATTTGACGTATTGATTTAAGACTTCTTTTGCCGAAAATCTGCATACTTAAATAGTTTAATGGAGAAGCCGAGGTAAGACTACTTTTTGGTCGCCTGGCCCCAGGAGCAGCTAATCTTACAATACCTACATCATCTGTAAGGATAGTTATTAATCTATCATTCTCACCCAATGGACTTGCTTTAATACAAAGACCTTCTAGCCTACTTTCGCCAGTCATTTAAATAATTCTGACTTCTTCAAAAATTTCGCTAAAATTTGAAGTCCCAACGCAGGAAATACCAGAATCAAATAAATCAATAACTTGAGTCAGCTTTTTTATCCCTCCTACAATTTTTATATGGTTTTTTTTGCTTATTATTTTTAATATCTCGTCGACATCTAGAGTGGAAATAGGAGGTCCAAAACCATCACCAAATTGAAAGCTTTTAATTCCCAATTCTATTGATATTTCTATGGTTCTTACAAAAAGTTCTTTATCTAATTTTGACTTATTAATTATAAGAGTTACAGGTATTTCAGATCTCTTTACCATTTCAATCTCCAGACCAAAAGTATCTATATTTTTTTTTGATAAATTAATAAAGTTAGGCATATACTCTATGCGATTTGCCCCTTTATCTTTTGCAAAACCAACAAATTCGTCAATAAAAGAAATGGGTAAATCTGCAAATGGATAGGAAATAAGTGCATTTATATTTACACTATGGTTACTCATAGCATCTTTTAAATAGCTAAGATAATTAAGAGAAGTGGAGATATTTTTGATATTATATTTTTTAATTAGATCGCAGTTTGATATAAAATCATCCCACTTTAAATAGGGATTAATAATAATTGCATGTATCTTCTCATTTAATTCATATTCAATATTTGACATTTTATAAATTATTTAGCCTGAATTAATCCATAACCACCATGATTTCTTTTATAAATAACTTGAAGTTCATTATTTTTTTTATTGCGAAAAAAATAAAAATTATGATCAATTAAATCTAATTGTTTAAGTGCTTCTTCTGATGAAATTGGATTCATTTTGAAGTATTTATTTTTAATATGAGGTTCAGGTAAAATTGCTTCGTTTCCTTCTTTGAATAAATCTTTAACTAAAGAATTAGATGCCTCATTTTGATTTAAGAAGGAATTTTTAGTCTTTAAATAATTATTGTTTATTGTTTTATTATTTCTCTCTTTATATTTGCGTAATTTTCTGCAAAGTTTATTTGAAACCAAATCAATACTGGAGTAGAGATTCTCAGTTTTTTCTTCGGCTCTTATAACAGTACCATTAGCAAAAATGGTAACTTCTGCTGTTTGAAAAGGAACTTTAGGATTTTTTTCTATTGATAAGTGAATATCTGCTTCTTTAACGATATCCTTATAATGATGCATTGCCTTTTCTATCTTTGCTTCTGTATATTCTTTTAAAGCTCCTGTAAGTTGAAGATTTTTACCATGGATTAAAATTTTCATAACAAACCTAAAATATTCCTTACTTTCTAAATCTACTTAAATATGGTTAATAGAACAGCAATAATTAAACAAGCTGATAAAATTTCATTTTTCAATGACGTTTATAAATTACAAAATGAATATCAAGAAGCTTTAATTTCAGGTAAATTAAATTCAGATTTTATTTGGATAGGAGAACACCAACTTTGTTACACCATGGGAAGAGGATCTAACTATGATAATTTGCTATTCCCATTAAATGATAAAAAATATGATGTTTATATAATCAATAGAGGAGGAGAGGTAACATGCCATATGCCAGGACAATTAGTGATTTATTTAGTTTTAGATTTGAAGAATTTTAAAAAGGATTTAAATTGGTATTTAAGAAAAATTGAAAAAACTATTATAAAAATTCTTGGAAGTTTTGATATTAATTGCAATACTAAAAAAGGTTTAACTGGTGTTTGGATAGGCAATAAGAAAATTGCTTCAATTGGTATTGGATGCAAAAGCTGGGTAACAATAAATGGATTCTCTATTAATGTTGATTGTGAACTATCTAATTTTAATAAGATTGTTCCATGTGGAATTAAAGATTGTCTTATGGCTAACATGTCTGATTACACGGAAAATATAAATATTGAAAAAGTTAAGAGAATTGTTAAAAAAGTCATTAAGGAAGAATTTAATTTTATTTTTGTACCAGAATAGAAAAAAAAAAGCTTTTACAAGTTTAAAATATGAATGATTTAGCATATTGCCTTGGAGACAAATCTCTTTCTAGAAATGATAAATTTACTTTTAATAGAAATGAAATAGAGAACCTTATTCATGTAGACCAAATATGGGAGTACTTGAAATTCAAATGTGGCGATATTTTAGCTGTAAGTGATTTAAGAGGTAAAAATAAAGAAAAATTTACTTATTCTGAATTGGCCGATTTAATAACAAAAGTCTCTAAATCTTTTAAAAATTATGGAGTAGTAAAAGGTGATGTCGTTACTTTAATATCTGAAAATTCGCCAAGATGGTTAATAGCTGATCAAGGTTTAATGCGCTTAGGAGCTATAAATGCCGTAAGAGGTATTAATTCACCATCAGTAGAATTGGACTATATTATTGAACACTCAAATTCAGTTGGGCTAATAGTACAATCAAAGGAGACTTGGTTAAAGTTAAACCAAAAAGAAGAATTAAAAAAAAGGCTTAAATTTATAATTAATCTAGAAGATGAGGAATTTGAAAGTTTAATTAGTTGGAGTCAATTTATTAACGTAGTAGAAAAAGAACATTCTCAAAATAATGTTTTTGAAAAAGATAATCTCCAAATTAATGATATTGCCACAATACTCTATACATCTGGAACAACAGGCAAGCCAAAAGGAGTCCCTTTGACACATGCAAATTTCTTACATCAAATAATAAATCTAGCCTACATTGCTGATCCAGATCCAGGTACTTCTGTCTTAAGTGTATTGCCTATCTGGCATTCTTATGAAAGAAGCGCAGAATACTTCTTTTTTTCATGCGGTTGTACTCAATATTATACAATTCCAAAATTTCTGAAAGACGATATTACTCAAATCAAACCTGTTGTAATGGCTACTGTACCAAGATTATGGGAGGCCATACATGACGGTTTTTTTCAGGCTTTAAAAAAAATGCCATCTAATAAACAGAGACTTTTAAAGTTTTTGATAAAGAATAGTTCTGTTGTTAAAAAGAATCTTAGAAAGATAAAAAATTTAGATATTAATCAAATTAGTTTAATTGGTAAAATACCCCTATTAGGTTCTTGTTTTGTAAGATTCCCTTTGCATAAATTGGCTACTATTTTTTTATGGCCAAGTATCCTTAGACAATTATGTGGTGAGCAACTGAAATTTCCAATTAATGGAGGAGGTGCTCTCCCAGAACATGTGGATTTGTTTTTTGAATCTCTAGGTATAGATGTTTTGGTGGGGTATGGATTAACAGAAACAAGTCCAGTATTAACTTGCAGAAGAAGAGATTTGAATGTTAGAGGATCTTCTGGTCAGCCTTTGAAATTTACAGAAATTAAAATAGTAAATGAAGATAAAACAAAGATTTTGAATTTTAGAGAGATAGGCAAAATTCTTGTTAAAGGCCCTCAGGTTATGAAAGGTTATTTAAATAATGATTTAGCTACAAAAGATGTTTTATCCAAAGATGGTTGGTTCGATACTGGAGATTTAGGTTTTTTAATTCCGAATGGATCTCTTTTCATAACAGGAAGAGCGAAAGATACAATTGTTCTTTCTAGTGGAGAAAATATAGAACCTAATCCTTTAGAAACTGAAATTCTTAGTTCTGAATTTATTAATCAGATTCAATTGGTCGGCCAAGATAAAAAATGTTTAGCTGCTCTTGTTGTTCCCAATATTGAATTGGTTGCAAATAAATTCTTAGAGCAAGATCTCTCAAAATTAAATTTTAATAAAAATGTTGGTTCATTTTTTAAATCGCAAATCAATAATTTGCTTAAAAATAGATTAGGATCAAGATATGAGGAACAAATTTTAGATTGTTTTTTTGTGGACGCGTTCACTTTGGAAAATGGGTTATTAACTCAAACTCTTAAGCAGAAAAGACAAGAAATAGAAAAATTATATTCAGTGCAAATAGAAAGTATGTATGAAAAACAAATTAAAAAAGAAAATCTCATTTGAATTATCTATATTAAAAATGTAATTTAATTTTTTATGGAACCAAAAAACTCGATATCTATTAAACGTTCAATAGCTATAAAAGCTATAGTTACCCCAACTTGGAAAGAAGATGCTGAAAAGGAATTAAGTAACGCAATTTCTAACATTGACCAACAATTATCACAATTAGAACAAGAGGGGCAGCAAATAGTTAATAATATTAGATCCCAATCAGTAAATCCTTTAGATCCTAGGGTTCAAGAACAAGTAAGTCAAGTGCAGCAACAAGTCGCAGCAAAAAGGAATGAAATTGAAGAACAGAAAAGAAATCTACTTCAACAACAGAGTCAAGTTCGCGAATTAAAAATGGATGAAATTGTTGATCAAGGACAAGTAGATAGTTTCTGTGATGTGTCTGTGGGAGATAATCTTATTGAAAAGATGCAAGTCTCAATAACAGTGAAAGATGGAATTATTCAATCTATAGATAATAACTAAATAAAATTATCCTTTTTAAAACAAAATTTTTATAAAAAGGTCTTAATTGCTGCCTATCAAAAATATTACTTTCTTTAGTTTGAAGAGTTCCCAGCGTGATCATGATTTCGTATAATAAGTTCAAGAGTTTAAAGGGTCCCTAACCATTAAGACTGTAGACAGTTTGGTAGATAATCCCTAAAAACCAATGTAATAACAATTTTCTTATGTCTCACGAAATATTCATGCCTGCGTTGAGTTCTACTATGACAGAAGGCAAGATTGTGGAATGGTTGAAAAATCCTGGAGATAAAGTTGAAAGAGGAGAATCTGTCTTGGTAGTGGAATCGGATAAGGCAGATATGGATGTGGAATCTTTTCAGGATGGATATCTTGCAGCAGTTTTAATGCCTGCTGGTAGTACTGCACCAGTAGGCGAAACTATAGGGATTATTGTGGAAAACGAGAATGATATAGCTTCAGTTCAAGAACAAAACAAAGTAAATAAGCCTGAAGTGTCTAATTCAGACCAAGTTGACTTGGCGAGTAAAAAGACTGAAGAAAAGCCCAAAATCAACAATAAATCTAATAAAAAAGAAGAGCCAGAAGTCATCTTTAAAAGTGAAAAGCCTGTTTCCACTTTTAATAGGGTTAAAATTAATGCTGCTACAAATAATAATTCCTCTAGGGTAATAGCATCTCCAAGAGCAAAGAAACTTGCTTCTCAAATGGGTGTTGACTTGACAAAAGTTAATGGGTCTGGACCTCACGGTAGGATTCAGGCTGATGATGTTTTAAAAGCTAATGGTCAACCTGTCTCTATCCCATGGATCGGAGAAAGTAGTTCCCCTGCCAGCCTTTCTAGTGCCAATCTTCGAGTTGAAAGTAAATCAGAAACATCTGGGAAGAGTTTTGGGAATCCAGGAGAAACTGTTCAATTTAATACTCTTCAAAAAGCGGTAAATAAAAATATGGAGTCTAGTTTAGATGTTCCATGTTTTAGGGTTGGATACTCTATTAACACAGATAAGTTGGATAATTTCTACAAAAAGGTAAAACAGAATGGGGTTACTATGACT
>QCJI01000003.1 GCA_003216135.1 Prochlorococcus sp. AG-409-A22
ATCAGGAAGTTGGCTTGGAGGTTGTTTGTTTTGGGGATGGTTAAGTCCATACCCTATTCTTCATATTCCTGTTGAAGCAGTAGTATTACCTTTAGCTTTAATTGGCCTCGGTACTAAATGGAAAATCGGATCCAGTTTTTATATTGCTTCTTTGTTTGGAACTGCAGTTACTGATATTACAATATTTTTGATTGGAATAATGGATCAATGGAAGGAAGTTATTACAGCAGATTCAGACACTGCTCCACTAATACTTCAAAAAACATCTGAAAATCTTATACAAAGTAAATCATTATTTATTATTATTTTTGTTGCAGTAATACTTTGGTTTATTTCAAAAGAAATTCTTAATTCTGCAATTGTTAATTCTACAAATGGTAAAGCACTCTTGGTTTCAAGTTATGTAATCCAAACGACATTGATTGTTGATGGTATTTTTGTATTTTTAGCAATTATTCAACCAACTTTGAGTGGATTGGTTTAATGTTAAGACCTTCATTTTCGCAAGAGCCAATTTCAATTAATACATGGGATGTAATTGTAATAGGTGCTGGGGCGGCAGGACTTATGACTTGTCTAGAATTACCTTCAAATTTAAAAGTGCTTCTTTTAAACCGGAACACCAGCAAGGCATCTTCTAGTAGATGGGCTCAAGGAGGTATCGCATCTGTTGTAAGACCAGATGATTCATTTGAACTACATGCTGAAGATACTTTAAAAGCTGGTGATGGTTTATGTGATTTCAAAGCTGTAGAAATGCTTGTAAGAGAAGCACCTGGCTGTGTAAATAGGTTACAGAATTTAGGGATGATTTTTGATCAAAATTGTGATCAATTAGCTACTACTCTTGAAGCAGCTCATTCTCGCAGAAGAGTCTTGCATGTTAAAGATAGAACTGGCAGAGCACTAGTAGAAGTTCTAGAAGATCATGTTGAAAACAAGGAGAATATTCTTCACTGTAGAGGTGTAAGAGTAACAGAACTACTTATTGAAAATGAAGAATGTAAAGGAGTGCAGGTACTGGATGGATCAAATTTATATTGGATTACTTCTAGGGCGGTTGTTTTGGCAACTGGTGGTGGTGGTCATTTATTTACGAATACTACAAATCCTGCACAGTCATCTGGAGAAGGGATTTCCCTCGCGTGGAAAGCAGGTGCTGCTATTGAAGATCTAGAGTTTATTCAATTTCATCCTACAGCTTTAAAATTTTATGGTGCACCTTGTTTTTTAATTTCAGAGGCTCTTAGAGGAGAAGGAGCAGTCTTAGTTGATAAAAATGGCGAAAGCCCTGTTAAATTTCTTCAAAATAGGGATTTAGCTACTAGGGACCAAGTTAGCAGAGCAATAATGAAAAATATGCATGATAATGATGTTGATCATGTTGGTTTAGATCTTAGATATATTGATCCGAAAAAAATTGTAGAAAGATTTCCCACCATTTTAAGTAGATGTCAAGATTATGGTGTAAATCCACTTAATGAGGTTATTCCAGTTGCGCCTGCAGCTCATTATTGGATGGGAGGTGTTAGAACTGATTTAAATGCATCTTCCAATCGAAAAGGCTTATATGCTGTAGGAGAAGTTGCTTCTACAGGAGTTCATGGTGCCAATAGATTAGCAAGCAATTCATTAATGGAATGTCTTGTATTTGCAAGAAAAATGTCT
Source organism: Prochlorococcus sp. AG-409-A22 (assembly GCA_003216135.1). Taxonomy (GTDB): domain Bacteria; phylum Cyanobacteriota; class Cyanobacteriia; order PCC-6307; family Cyanobiaceae; genus Prochlorococcus_A. The sequence continues at coordinate 1,669 of QCJI01000003.1, forward strand.
TCAATTGTTTTGAATAATCCTTTAAATTTAAGAAAATTAGAAAGAACTAAGGAAGAGGTTGATATTCAAGACTCTCCAGAAGATAATATTTCCATAATTGCAGGAAAGATTGATGAATTAAGAAAATCATGCTGGATAAATCTTGGAGTATCTCGAAACAAAATTAATATGATTAAATTTCTAAATCATATTCAAAACGATATGGATCAATTGCAAAAAAATCCTCTACTCAATAGTCTTGATCAAATTGAATTTGATCAAAAAGTCAAACTTAATGAACCCAAGAGGAGAGAGATTAATCTTTTGCTTGATTTGCAGAATAGACAAATAACGACCTTAACTTTGTTAAAAGCTTGCCTTTTTAGGAAAGAGAGTAGAGGAGGACATTACAGAGATGATTTCCCTAAGAAAGATAAAAATTGGGAATGCCATACTAGACAACAATTAAACCAAGAAATTAAAAAAAGATTTATCAAAAATTAGTATTTCCTTGATAACCAGTCATTATTGCTAAATCATTTAGGTCGCGAGTACCGCTATAAATCTCGCCGTTGATTTCCCATGAGGGAAATCCTTCAATACCTTTTGTTTGACATAGCTTGTAATTATTGTCTTTCCCATCTTTAGCACATTCAACTACTTGTAACTCTTTAACTGCTTCTTTTCCAAATAATTGTTTCTGATCGTGGCAATGCGGGCACCAATACGCACTATACATAACAATATTGTTTTCTCGCAAAAATTTTGCAAATTTAACATTCTGGGGAGAGCTTGAAGTGGTAATTATGGGTGATACATTTTCAGTGGGGCTTGGAACATCAATTGCATTAGAAGGGTCAACGTTAGTTGACCAAATTAGTCCTCCGAGGAGGACACTTAGGGCTACGATGAAACCTCGAAAAATCATAGGTTCTCTACTTTCAAACTTTGCTCCAATCATAGAAATTATAAAGATAGAAAACGATAAAATTGCTGAAAGTATACAAAAAAAACAATATGCTTGAATCTTAAAAAACATTATATTGATTAACAAAAAGCTAAATGAAGAGGAGGCACAAGAAATTAGAAATATTAACCACCACAAAAACTTATTTAGCTTTTCTTTTGGAGAAATTAAATTAAGTGAAAGTATTATTGTGATAAATAATATTGATAAATACGTTATAACTCCTGCAGAAATTGACAGTATCGATTATAACTCTATTGCTCAGGATATTGGCTTTGAATCAGGGGATTCTATTATTAGTATTAACGGGAAGAAGCCAAGGGATTTAATTGATTATCAGATCCTTATTAGTGAAGAAATTCTAAAAATTTCTGTTTTAGATAAAAATAAAAAAATTCATGATATCAGTATTGAGAAAGACCAGGATGCCAGTTTAGGGATTAATTTTAAAGATGCTTTATTTGATTCCATTAAACAGTGCAATAATAAATGTCCATTTTGCTTTATAGATCAACAGCCAAGTGGCAAAAGAAAAAGCCTTTACATAAAAGATGATGATTATAGACTGAGTTTTTTATATGGCTCTTATCTAACACTTACAAATTTAAAAAAACAAGATTGGGAAAGAATATCTGCTCAGAAACTATCACCACTTTTTATTTCTGTTCATGCAACTGATCCTAAGACTCGAGAAAAACTATTAAAAAATAAAAAAGCTGGTGAAATTCTGGATCAAATTGCATGGTTTCAACAAAACTCTATACAAATACATGCTCAAATTGTTGTATGTCCAGGTATAAACGATGGAGACATTCTAAGAAAATCAATTTTTGAACTTGCGAAGTTTCACAATAATGTATCCAAAACAGTTCTATCTGTTGCCATAGTTCCTGTGGGACTAACCAAATTTAGACCTGAGGATGATGGTTTAAAACCTATAAGCAAAGAATACGCAACCAAAACCATTCAACAAGTAGAAATGTTCCAGTCCTCTTTACAAAATACTCATGGGACACGCTTTTGTTGGTTAGCAGACGAATGGTATTTGATAGCTGGTATGAATTTACCTAGTTATAAAACTTACGAGAATCTCCCTCAAGAATCTAATGGAGTAGGTTCAATTAGAAGCTTTCTTAAAATATTAACTACAAAAACTAAAAACCTCCCCAAAAAAGTAAATAAACAAAAAAAGGTTTGTTGGATTGTTGGTAAATTAGTTTATGAAGCTCTTATTCCGACAGTTCAAAAATTAAACAATATTAACGGACTTACTATTAAGTTATATGGTTTACCAAGCGTTTATTGGGGTCAAGAACAAGTAGTTACAGGACTATTAACTGGAGAAGATTTAATTCATGGACTAAAAAATAAGGATTTAGGGGAGGGTATTTATATACCATCAATAATGTTAAAATTAAACACTGATTTATTTTTAGATGACAAAAATATAAGTGAAGTTGAAAATGAACTGAACACCAAAATTCACGTTCTTGATAATACAAATGATATTATTAATAATCTAATTGGAATAAAACATAGTAAGAAGATTATAAATTATGCTTAAAAAAATTATAAATCCAATCTTATTTTTACATCTTGCTCTATGTATTACTTCTCAAAACGCTACTTTTGGCTCTACAAATAATCATATTAAATGGTCAAAAGTTGATGAAGTCTTAGAAGAAAAAGAAGATCAAATTTCTATCGATTATAAAGAAATAGAGAGAATTGAAGAAGTCTTAGAAGAAAAAGAAGATCAAATTTATATCGATTATAAAGAAATAGAAAAAATAATATTGCAAAATGAAGAACTTAAATCATTAAAAGAATTAATTAAATCTTCAAGTTTTAATCTTGCAAGCAAAATATCTAAAAGATATCCCTCATTAGATCTTCAAGCCACTGGATTGCCAAAATACGTGTCCGGCATAAATTACAATAGCAATTCACAGACTACAAAAACTTCACAATTTTCTGCTAATCCTTCTCTTAATATTAGATGGGATTTAATTGATCCTCTAAGGAGTTCCGAAATTAAAATCGCCAGAGAAAACTATAAAATTGCAAACAATAATTTTGAAATTAAAAGAAAAGATCTAATTCAAGAAGCAAGGGCGATATATCACAAATACCAAAAATCCTATAAAGATATTGAAAATCAGCAATTCGCCCTTGAGTTATCAATTACGAGTTTAGATAATGCCCAATCAAAGTTAGATGCTGGTATTGGGACAAAATTTGCAGTTCTTGAAGCAGATGCTCAATTATCGCGAGATAAGCAAGCACTTAATGAAAAAAAAATTAAACATCAAATTAACAAGATTTCATTAAAAGAAATACTGAACTTAAAAGGTGATTTCGAAATTAACCCAGATCAAAAATTAATAGGTTTCTGGAACAATAAATTAACTAAAAATATAAATAATGGTCTAGCAAATAATCTTACCTTACAAAATCTTACTCTTCAGAAAGAAATTAAAAAAAACCAAGCCATTACTTATTTAAAAGCTAATAAACCAAAGATTTACATAAGTAATACATTCTCAAGTGCATTTACTAAAGGAGATTCCTTATCAACTGCAATAGATTCTAGCGAAACTGGATCAGCATATACAAATGCAATAAGTTTAAACTTCTCATGGAATATTTTTAATGGGAACCAAAATAAAAATTCTTACAAATCAAGTCAAGCAGATGCAAAGGCAGAAGAATATTCCTTGAACAATTTTCAAAATGTTTTGAAAACAAACATTAATAAAGCATATTTAAATTTAAATTTAAATGAAGAAAAAATAATATCCTCTCTTAAAGAAATATCTTCCACAAAGGAGTCTTTAAGATTGGCAAGATTAAGATATGATGTTGGAATTTCAACTTTAAAAGATGTTCTAGTTAGGCAAAAAGAATTAAGCAATGCAAAATCAAAAAATATTAATGCAGTTTATAATTACAATATAAATTTGGATGAATTAGAGAGATTAACTTTTCTTGAAATAAGCAATAAATGTATTGATAGTAATACAATGAATAAAAAGGAATCTATTTGCAATATTCCAAGATGAATCAATCACAGTTAACAAATAAGCAAATCAAAGAATTATATTCTTTGTTTGAATTAGTTAGTCAAAGACAGTTGAAAGACTTTGGGAATATAAGTGCCAGTAATAAATCAGACGGATCTTTAATTACGAGTTGTGATTTATGGAGTGACAAAACTATTGTTGATGGGCTATCAAGTATAGCTCCAAATGAAGGAGTATTAAGCGAAGAGGGAGGAAAATTAATTCCCCATTCAAATGCTTATTGGATAGTAGACCCACTTGATGGAACAACAAATTTTGCTGCAGGCATTCCATACTGGTCTATCTCAGTAGCAAGATTTGTAGAAGGTAGACCTCAATCTTCTTTTTTAATAATCCCTACTTTAAATAAAAAATTTGTATCTATTAAAGGCAAAGGTGTATGGCTAAATAATAAAAAAATAGAAAGTCACCAAAATAATAGAAAAAGTGATTGTGTCTCCTTATGTAGTCGATCAATTAAAATTTTGCAAAAAAAGCCTAGCTCCATCTTCCCAGGGAAAATAAGACTCCTGGGTGTATCAAGTTTAAATCTTACTAGCGTAGCCATGGGACAAACTTTCGGAGCAATAGAATCAACCCCAAAAATATGGGATATTGCGGGCGCCTGGCTATTACTTGAAGAACTTAATTGTTCTATCGACTGGTTAGAAACTGATCCTTTGAATTTAGTTTCAGGACAAGATTTAAGCGAAGTAAATTTTCCATTAATTGCTGGGAGAACAATAGAACAAATTAAAGTCTTAAGACCATGGGGTAACCTATTACTGGAACAATAGTTGCAGAAAAAAGAAATAATTACTGTAACAATATCTTTATTAGATACAATATATTAAGAAGTTAGATAAGTATTTGAAGAGCATGCAGATGCAGCGCACCTCAACTTGGATTCTTAAAAGTTTATGGGGAGCTTGTGAGAGATGGAGTAAATCGGATTGTATTGATTTAAGTGCTGCTTTCGCATACTATACGCTTCAATCGTTTTTTCCTATTCTTCTCATTTCACTTTCAACAGCATCCTGGTTCCTAGGTAAACAAGAGGGGTTAGATCAACAAATAATTGCTATAGCAGCACAAATTTTACCCCCTTCGGTAGTTGAATTAGTAGAAACAACTTTATTTAAATTAATTGATCAAGGTTTTGGGGCAGGTGTTTTAGGAGCAATGTTTTTGCTCTTTACGGCGGGGAATGCTTATTTATCTCTTCAAAGAGGTTCCGATAGACTTTGGGAAGACGAACTTCCTTCAAGAAAAGTCAATGCAGATTGGCAAGAACAAGCATCAAGATTTGTTCGAAATAGAATTGAAGCTTTTTTAATAGTATTTTTTATTGGTTTCTTAATGGTATTAGATCAAATTAGTGCAAACCTTAGAATGATCCCAAGTACAGTTTTAGAAAACCTATCAGAATCAAATAATTTAATTTATAATTTTTTTCTTAAATTACCGCTATTACAAGTCGGCCAATTTGCAATTCCACTAATTGGATTTTCTTTAATGGCTTTATTGCTGCAGGCACTGCTGCCTAGCAGAAAAGTGCCTTTAAAACCTTTAATTCCAGGTTCTTTACTCATTGGTATTGGATTAACTACGCTGAACCTAGCGGTAAGTAAAAGTATTCTTTCTCTTGGGGTAAGGTTCCAAGCATATGGTTTTATTGGAGGTTTTTTAGTCCTTACTTTATGGGTTTGGCTATTAGGCGTAATTTTGTATTTTGGACAGTGCTGGAGTGTTGTTATTGCTAGTATGTCTTTGGTAAATAGAAAAAGAAATAGACCATAACATTCATATGAATTCTTTTATTAAAACTAATAAAACTTTAGTGACTTATTCATTAATTTTCTTAATTGTTATTCCTATTTTTGGAATTAACTTTTTTCTAAGCATTATTGGTAATGTTTTGCTGCTTTTCTTTCTAATAACTTTATTAATAGTCCTCATTGCATTTTTAAGTTTTAATTTTTTAAAGTCAAAAGTAATTCAATGTGAAAAATGTGGTGCAATTTCACTAGGCTTAAATGATACTTGCATGAATTGCGGTGCAGACTTAAAAGACCTAAATATTCAACAGAGTCAATTAAATAATAATCCTGGAGAAAAAACTATTGAAGTAAAAGCAGAGGAAATCAAATAATTGTATTGGTTGATTTAACAAAAAAAGTTAACCAATTCCAATTTGTCTGAGGATACTTTGTCCAGTGATCACTTCCGTTGCTAAACCTATCAAAATTCCCATCATAGCCATACGACCATTCCAAGTTTCTGCGAAATTTACAAAGCCATATCTTTGTTGATTGTCTTCATTCATAATTAACTTCTTACAAGTTTACCTATTTTAACGTTTTGAGGTGAAATTTATGGCAAATAATTAATGAATTACTTAACATGTCTGACACCATCAACGGGCTTATATTGATCACCAGTTAATTCCTCATATATAATCGCTGGCAATCCAGTCTCAAACATAGTTTGTAAAGCCTCCTTAAGCATTGGATTCCACCCTCCAGTACTTATCTTTCCATGTCTAACGGTCCAATCCCAAGTACCCTGAAGATCTCTTGGCATTCTGCCTTCCCTATCCCTTCTACCCACTAAATCTAAAGACTCAACTAAACCAACAATAATTGGTTTTTTACCATAAGAAGGGGTAAGACTCAGTTCCAATCTAACGGGATCATCTTTAACCATTGTCAGACGAAACCTTGGAGGTAATTTGAGAGATCTTATAACTGAATTGACGATTTTTGTTCTTAATTCCAATTTTTTTACCTTTAATTTTTAATTGAGTTAATCAGTTGTAGTACCTTTCTCTTCTAAAGAAGAGTCATTATCATTAGAAAACCTTACTGTTAGTAGTTCCTCATCTGTGATATTTCCAGCCTTATCAAGGAGTTCTGGGTGGATAGTATATTTTTTTTGTTTTAAATTTTTATTATAAAATTCTTTTTGTACTTTATCTGATATCCCCCAACCATTAGACATCACTTTAAAGGCCTTCCAGACTAAATAAGTAAGGGCTGCTGAATATAAAATGGAAAATAAAATAGTCATTAAGCTTATAAATTTATTAGTAGTATGAATTATATGATAGCCCGAAAAAAAGAAAATTAGCTAAATTAATCAAATATATTCTTGTTTTCACTAAATATATAGGCCATAACTATATAGTTATGATTAGAAAATAAAAAATATTTGTGTAGTATGTTTCTCCGAACTATCAACAAATCAAAATCGACTAACAATCGCTACAAAAAACTATTACTCACTTCAGCCTTAATACTTGGCATTGTTAGTGACACAAATGTAATCTCTGAATCTTTATTTAATGCAAATTTTAATGAAAACTCTAAATACTCTAATAAATCTTTCATAACAAAAGCCATAGAAAAAACTGGTGATTCTGTAGTAACAATAGATAGTCAGAGATATGTTAAACAAAGAAGATTTTCAAAAGATTCTAGAATATTCATAGACCCATATTTTGAAAAATTTTTTGGATTACAATTACCTTATGACAATCAACCTAGAATTGAACAAAGCCAAGGAAGTGGATTTATATTTGAAGACGGTCTTGTAATGACTAATGCACATGTTGTAAATGAATCAGATCAGTTGATTGTTGGTTTAAAAAACGGCAAAAAATTAAAAGGTAAACTTGTAGGTCAAGACTTTTTTACTGATTTAGCCGTTATTAAGATTGAAGGTAAAGGACCCTGGAAGAAAGCAAAATTAGGTGATTCAACAAAAATTAAGGTTGGTGATTGGGCAATAGCTGTTGGCAATCCCTTTGGACTAGAAAACACTGTAACTCTTGGAATTATTAGTAATCTAAAAAGAAATGTTACACAATTAGGAATATACGACAAGAAACTTGAACTAATACAAACAGATGCTGCTATTAATCCTGGAAATTCAGGCGGACCACTATTAAATAGTAAGGGAGAAGTTATTGGTATTAATACTCTTATCAGATCTGGTCCAGGAGCGGGATTAAGTTTCGCGATTCCAATAAATAAAGCCAAAGATATTGCAAATCAATTAATAAATAATGGGAAAGCAATACATCCTATGATTGGTATTAGTCTCATAGATGAAACTAACTTTGAAAGCAACAAAAATTCTGTGAAAGTTGGTTATGTGGTCCCTAGGAGTCCAGCTGAGAAGAGTGGTATTCTTATTAATGACGTTATCCTAAAAGTTGGCAATCAAACTATTGAAACTGCTAAAGACGTTATTAGTGAAATAAGTAAAAATGGTATTAATAAACCCTTAGGAATCTCATTAAAACGAGGGGAAAAATTAATTAACTTAAAAGTTAAACCTACTGATATCAGTAATCTATCAAATAGGTAAATTATTTATTTGTCATATTCTCTAAGGATTTCTACACACCTAGTAATACAAAGACCATCCGATATATCACAAGAAGAAATACACTCAAAATAACTTTCAACAGGATCAGAAATGTGGAATTTTTTTTCTTTTAAATCATAATTATTCATTTAAACTTTTAAAAAATTAATTTGTATTTTTAACATTAAACAATTGGTAATAACTATGTAAAGTTAAATAAGTGATCTTGCCTAGATTAATGTAAAGTTTTTTAAATTAACCTAATTTTTAAGGAAAAGATACTCATTGAACTTATTTCTTGTTAATACTTTTTCTTTTTTGCTGCTCTAAAAAATATTCATAATCACCATTATAAGATAATAATTTAGAGTCTTTGATTTCTATAATTCTATTTGCAACTTGGGATATAAAATATCGATCATGAGAAATAATCAATACAGTACCTTTATAATTTTTAATTGCTATTTCTAAATTTTCTTTAGATTTAAGATCCAAATGATTAGTTGGTTCATCTAAAAGCATAAAATTGCTTGGCTTCATAATCATAAGAGCCAAGGCCAATCTTGCCTTTTCTCCACCACTAAGTTGTTTTACATATTTAAAAACAGCATCATTATGGAAGCCGAAACCACCCAAAAATGTTCTTACTTTTTTTTGTGACCATTCAGGATCTTTATCGAAAATTAAATCAATAGCCTTTTCCTCTAAAGCAAGTGCTTCAGCCTGATTCTGTTCATAATAGCTTGGAATTATATTATGTTTACCCAAATTAATTTCTCCAATCTCAGGGTCTATTCTTTTCATAATTAATTTAAGTAATGTAGATTTACCAGAACCATTAGGTCCTAAAATTGCTATTTTTTCTCCTGAAGAAACCTTTAGATTCACATCTAATAAAAGTATTTTATCTTGAAAACTATGAGATAAATTTTTAATATTTAGAACTGATTTTCCTGACCGAGGACATTCGGGAAAATGAAAAGTAGGAGTTTTGAGTTTTGAGATAGGTGCATCAATTTTAGAAATTTTTTTTAATTGTTTTTCTCGACTCTTAGCCTGGGTACTTCTTGTTGCACTAGCCCTAAATCTATCTATGTACCTCTTTTGTATTTCAATCTCTTTTTGCTGTAACTGATAAGCTTTAATCTGAGATTCTTGATTTAAAGCTTTCTGTTCAACAAAAAAAGAATAGTTACCATTATAAGTTTCAGATATACCACGTTCTATGAAAATAATTTTTTTGCATAATTTGTCTAAAAAATATCTATCATGACTTATCAAAATAATTGCAATTTTTAAAGAGGCTAAATATTCTTCAAGCCAGAAAATAGTTTCCAAATCCAAATGATTAGTTGGTTCATCAAGTAAAAGCAAATCAGGTTTTTGCAAGATTATTTTTCCAAGTGCCACTTTCATCTGCCATCCCCCTGAAAACTGTCCAACTAATTGATCAGCATCTTTAAGAGAAAATCCTAGTTTTGGTAGAATTTTCTCTACTTCTGCTTGCATTTGATAACCACCTAAAGCTTCAAATTTTCCTTGATATTTTGCTAATTTATTTACTAAACGTTCAAGTTTTCTAGAATCTTTATTAACGTCCAAAGATTTCATTTTCATTTCAATTTCTAAAAGTTTAGTTGCAACTATTTGTATATCTTTAAAAGAACTTTCTAGTTCATCTCTGACTGATCGATTAAGGTTGCAATCTAATTCTTGTTTTAGGTGAGCAATTTTAGGATTGCCTTCCTTAATAACCATTCCACTTGTTTGATCTTCTTCTCCAATTAGAATTTTAAATTGAGTAGATTTACCTGCACCATTTGAACCAACTAATCCTATCTTTTCGCCTTTCTTAATCTCCCAATTAATATTTTTTAAAACAACATCTGTAGAATAAATTTTGCTTACATTATCAAATCTAATCACTTTTTTAAAAATAGAATTTACAAAAATAGAGACTTATTTACCAAAAAATATTTTGTGGAATAAAATTATTTTATGAAAAGAATAGAACAAATAGTAGTAATTTTCATAGCTGCAGCTCTTGCAATTCCAAGTTATTGGTTTTTTTGGACATTAGCTGGTGGTGGTGGATACAACAAAAGAATTAATCCAAGGACTATTATCGAGGATGCTGCTTCACAATCTTTTCCTAAAGACCCCCTCGAGCCTTGATTAACCACATTTTCGTAGCTTCATCATCAATAGTACTCAAATATTCAATAACTTCCTCTTTGGTCACCGAAATATTAACTTCTTTTCCAATCGCACAAATTTTTTCTAAAGCTGATTTTGGATTAGTTAAAGCAGTCAAAAATAAACTTTGTTTCCTTTTTGAATCGTTCGCTATAAGATTATAAAGTTTTTCAGCATTACTAGACATGTTTTTTTAAAATTCATATTTATAGATTATTCCTTCAAGCAACATTTTGTTCATTATATTTATTAATAGATAAATCGTTATCTGCATCTTTTATTTCTTTGGCTGATGCATCTGCCATACTTCTTGCATCTAAACATAACACCTTTCTTAGTTTTGCAAAATTAGCTGCATGTGATTTTCTACCATCTTTTTGAGCATAGTACTCAGACTTTTGAAGAATTTGATGAAGATGAGTCAATAAATATGGACTAATTACTGCAGATACCAACACATCACTATTCTCATAATTAAAAGAATCACAGTTTACCAATTTTTTTGTCTTTGTATCAATTATGGACCTTTTAGGTGAATCAAGTTTTCTTGAATTTTTCATGATTTAAACAAACAATTAACTGATTAAGGCATATATTTCCTTACTAATAATATACACAAAGATAGTATCCTTGACTAACTGTGTATACTAAGAAGTAACAGTTATCCATTTTGACTCATGGCAACCCGTCAAAACTCAACCAACGGGAAGCCAAAATCCCCCAGAATTCAGGTGGTCCTCCCCGAGTTAATTTGTGAGCAACTCACTATATTGGCTCACAATGAATCTAGGACTGTTAGCAATATGGCTAAAGTCTTAATTCAAGAAGGAATTAAAAAATACTTTGAGCAGGAGATTAAACCTCCAATATCAGAAAGAAATATAAATACCGAGAAATTTAGAAACGAACTAGAAAAACAAAGTATCAAAAGATTAAAAGGAGCTCCTCAAAGAATTAGATACTATAGAAAATCAAATGATAATTAACTAATTTTGAGGCAGCTTCTGTAAATCTGCAGTTTTTCCCATAACCACTAAAATATTACCTCTCTCTAGAATGTATTTTGCAGGAGGATTAACAGTTAATTGTTCAGCTGGTCCTGCTGCAAGGACATTAACTAAGTAATTTTTCCTTAAATTCAAGTCTCTTAAAGATCTGCCTATAAAATCCTCTGGAACTTTTATCTCATCAATGCCAGTTTGATTATCTAATTCTAATCTTTCGATGAGATTTGGTCTAACAAGTTCTAAGCCTAATCTTTCTCCCTGCATTCTCGAAGGAAAAACAACCTTGTCTGCACCTACCCTTTTTAACATCTTTTCATGTAAATTACTTGTAGCTCTAGCTATTACTCTTTTAACTTTAGTGCCCTCACTATCCTTAGCAATAAGAGTCGTAGTAATACTTGCTTCGATCGGTTTACTAATACCTACAACTACAGTATTCATTTCTAATATTCCAGATTCTTTCATAGATTCCTCATCAGTACAATCTATAACTCTAGCCTCTATCGAGGGCTCTAATTGTCTCAACTCATCAATAGCCTTTTCAGAATTATCTGCAGCCAAAACATCTGCACCATTATTTATAAGTTCTCTACAAACTGCCGTTCCAAATCTGCCAACACCAACAACTGCAAAAGTTAGTGCTTCCTGTTCTTTCTTGGGAGACCATTGCCACCAATCAGCCATAATAAAACTTAGAAATTCCTAGACATAAAGATCAGCTCTAGGATAGCCGATTCTTTTTTGCCTTTCTATTCTACTCTTATATAGCGCCTGCCAAAGTGCACTTAAAAGTAAAAGGATTCCAAGTCTACCTACGAACATCCCAACAATTAGAATAAATTGGCCAAAATGATTTAACTTAGCCGTTAAGCCAATATCAAAACCAACTGTTGCGAATGCAGAAATGCAAGTGAACAGAATTTCTAGGAAGGTAAAAGATTCTTTTTTAATAAAAGTATTAGTTGTGCTCAGTAGCATTGCCATCAAAAGTACAAAAAGTAGAGATCCTACTGTTATCCCAACAGCTTTAAGAATAACCTTATCCGAGATTAATCTATTACTTATAATTACATCTTTCTGTCCTCTTAAAGTTGATCTAGTTGCTGCCATCAAGGCAATAAATGTGGTTGTTTTAATACCACCACCAGTACCACCAGTACTTGCTCCAATAAACATTAATGTCATTAATAATAAAAGACCTGTATCTGAAACCGAATTTAATGATATTGGAAAATTTGTAAATCCTGCTGTCCTTGCACTAACAGTTTCAAACAAAGATGATAATAACTTCTCAAAGAAATTCAAATCACTAAAAAATTGACTATTTAGTAAGGTCTCTGTAATAAAAAACCCTAAGGAGCCGAAGACTATTAAAGAGAGACTGGTTCTAATAACCAATTTAGAATGAAGGCTCAATTTTCGATATGAAAGATTCTTTTTCTTGCTCCAAATATCATCAATTACTCTCCAGCCTAATCCACCCATTACAATAAGAAAAATAAATATGATATTAACAAAAACATTTGATCTGTAATCCTCAAGACTATTAGCCCATAAAGAAAAACCCGCGTTGTTATATGCGGATATACTATGAAATATTGAAGACCAAAGTCTTTCCCAATTATTTTGAATATCTACAAATCCAAAAAAATATAATACAGTTGCCCCAAAAGAAATAATGCAAGTTGCAGTAATTGCAATGCTTTTAAAAGTTCTTCCTATACCTCCAACTCCAAATTCATCGAGAGTCTTTCCTTTATCCAATCTAGTTCTTAACTGAGTACCTTTTACAACAAACCCTTGCAAAAAAGTAGTAATGGCCATTAAGCCTAAGCCTCCTGATAAGAGCATAAAAGCTAAGAAGATTTGACCAAAAATATTTAAATCTACACCAATATCAATAATAGTTAATCCAGTGACGGTTATTGCAGAAGTAGATGTAAAAAATGCTTCCCACAAGCCTACTTTTGTTGAAGAACATAAAGGAGAACTGATAATTAAAGTTCCCACAAAAATAATCATTAATCCCGTAACAATCGTAAATTGAGGGACAGATAGCTTTCTGTAAACTTCTTTTAAACTATAAGTAGCGCTCTTAAATTTCACTTTTTTGGTTTATTGAAAATTTAAAATTATCAATCCTGGAACTATTAATGACATTATAATTGTTAATCCTGCTCCATATTTTGCTATATCAAAGAATCTATATCTTCCAGGACCATAAACCATTAAATTGGTTTGATAACCCATAGGTGTCAAAAAAGATTGACTTGCTCCGAACAAAACAAGCATTATTAAAGCATTGGGTGAGATCCCTAAAACAGGTGAAAACTCAATAACAACTGGTAATATAAGAGCAACTGAAGCTGCGTTACTAATAAATTGAGTAAGAATAACAGTCGATACAAAAATTACTAACAATGCAAAGTAAAGTGGCATTCCATTTAAAGCAAAATCCAGATTGAAAGCTATTAAATCTGCCAACCCCGTTACTTGCATTGCTACACTAAAACAAGATAATGAACCCAGCAATAAAATAACGTCTAATCTAATTGATTTTTGTATCTCTGCAGGCCGCAAACATCCAAAAGCAACCATGGCAATTACAGCTAAAAGAACTGATCCTACTAATGGAATATTAGAAACAGAAGGTAATATAACCATTCCTATTGCGATTGCAATGGCAATAGGTTTTTTTACTAAAACGGGTAAATCATCATCAAATTGATCCAAAACCAACAAATCATTACTAGCCTGAAGACCTCTTATGGAATCTAAAGGAGCTTGTAATAATAAAACATCGCCCGCTCTTAACACAGCTTGACCCAACCTCTCCTGAACAGTTTGCTGACCTCTTCTTAGTGCCAAAACCGTTGCATTATGTCGCTGTCTGAATCTTAGTTCTCTCAAACTTGCGCCAGCTAAAGTTGAGCCAGATGGCAACAACGCTTCAAACGTTTTCGTGCCCTCTTCATCTGGAAAAAGATTGGCACCTCCTAAAGATCTCTTGTTTTCAGCCAACAAAATAGTATGTTCTTGCTGCAGACGCAATAAGTCTGATCTTGTAACACGTATTATTAATCTATCTTCAGGCTCAATCTTTCGATCTGCGAGTGGAGGAAGTATAACTTTTCCCTTTCGTTGCAACTCAAGAACATCGACATCAAATCGTCTTTGTAATCTACTATTTCTAACTGATTGGCCAACTAATTCGGATTCAGCGGGGATAGTAACTTCTGTAAAATAAATATTCATATCTGCATTTTTAATAAAATTTTTATCTCTTCCTCTATCTGGCAAAAGGAAATCAGAAACTATAATCATATAAATTGTGCCTATCAACCAAACTGGAATACCAATTGAAGTTAAACTAAATAATTCCAAAGGTCCATAACCTAATTGCTGACTAATATCACTTACAAGAAGATTTACTGAGCTACCTAATAGTGTAAGTGTCCCACCTAATAAAGTTGCGAAAGAAAGAGGTAATAAGACTTTTGATGGTGAAATGTTCCTCCTTGCACACCAACCTTCAATCAAAGGCAATAAAGATGCCACTACTGGAGTATTAGGAACGATCCCTGAAATTGGAGCAATTAAAAAAGCTATTAATAAAATTAACTTTCTAGGTGTTTTAACATTTTCAGAAGAAATCAATTCTCTTACTCTATCTAAGGCTCCACTCTTAAATAAAGCAGATGACACTGCAAATAGACCCATAAGAGTTATTAAAGATGGGCTACCAAATCCAGCTAAAGCTTTTTCAGGAGTAAGAACACCAGTGGCAATAAATATTCCAACGCATAATAAACCAGTTAATTCAGGAGCAATAGTATTTTTTATAAATAAAATTATTGACATAGCTAACACAAATACAGTTATTAACGCATCAAAATTATTACTAACAAAAGAAATTAAATTCATATCAAACTTATTTAACTCAATATACCCAAAAACAATATTTCAAAAAAGTTTAATCAAATTTATTATCTTTTTGAAAAAAGTTACGGACTATAAATTTTTTGTGAAATACCCAAGAAGTTGCAGATTTTAAGCTTTTGCCTACATCAGGCAATTTTGAGGCATATATTAATCTTCTCGCTTCAAATGCTAATCTACCTGACAAAGTAATACCAAGTGCCGAAATTGAGGCTTTACCAATTCCTAAACTGATCATTTCACCATTATCTTGGAATTTAAATGGCAAAAGATCTTTACCCTGGGTTAAAAGTTCTAAATTTCTAGCAAGATGGTTTCCTTCTTGCATGGCAACTTGAGCATTTAAAGGTAAATCTTCCATCCCTTGAATTATTGATATATCACCAATCGCAAAACAATTCTTATTATTTTCTATTTGAAATTTATCATTCACTACAATTCTTCCATTCATCTTTGGTATCTCGTTATCAAGATAAGACAGATTAGATTTAACACCAGCAGTCCAAATAACAATATCCTGATCCAAATTCTTTATTTCAGAATTATTAGCAAAACTAATTCTTTTTTCAGAAACTTCTTTGACAATAGAATTTAAAAAAACATTTATTTTTCTTATTTCTAAAGCTTTCTCGGCTTCTTCGCGATTAAAAATTTTATTGTTACTTAAAATCTCATTAGATCTTTCAACTATATTAATTTCAAACTGGTCGTTATAAATATCATTAATTTTGCAAGCTATTTCAACCCCAGAGGGTCCACCACCAACGATAAATAACTTCAGCCGAGAAATACTTTGATTCGATTTTTCTAAAATAGATTTTAACTTGTTTAGATCATCTATATTATTGAAAAAATAACAGTTTTTATCTACGCCTTTAATTGAGAAACCATTAGGTACAGATCCAGTACAAATTACAAGGTATTGATAACTAATTTGTAAGTCATCCCTAAATTCGAGAATTTTTTCATTGAATTTAATTTTTTTTAAGCAATTCCTCAAAAATGTTATCCCTACATCAGAAAAAATATTTGAAAATTCTGGAGCAAATTCCCACATTCTTATTTCTTTGCTTAAAACCTCATACATCAGAGGTTTAAATATAAATTTCGACTCAGAATCAACTACAAGAATTGGCAAAGAGGGATTAAGTCTCTTTAAACTCAAAGCAACTGTCATACCAGCAAAACCCGCTCCAACTATTACTATTGGTTTTTGTATTAATTTCATTGGTGAAATATTGTTATACCTAAATGTATTATTAAACTAAACGAATAATATTCAAATTGAGAGAAATAACATTCATCCTATAACCACATAGCAAAATGATTAAAAAAAAACACGAAGAGGTTCAATCTGATTTAAGGGAACATAATCAAAAGCTTCAAGGTATGAATTCTCAAGAAATGCTTTTATGGGGTTATGAGAAGTTTGATAATGAATTTGCAATTACAACAAGCTTTGGAATACAATCATCTGTACTTTTAAAAATGGTAAGTGACTCTTGCTTACAAAAAAAAATAAAAATTTTTTGGATAGACACTGGTTACTTGCCAGCAGAAACATATCAGTACGCCGAAAATCTGATTAACTATTTATCTCTAGAGATAGAGATCTTACAAAGTGAAATATCTCCAGCTAGAATGGAATCCTTATACGGAAAACTATGGGAAACTAAAAAATCGAGTGACCTAGATAAATATCATGAAATAAGAAAAATAAAACCTTTAGAAAATGGTCTAGAAAAACATAATATTCAATGCTGGGCTAGTGGTGTCAGATCAAGCCAAACTGAAAATAGAAATAAAATGAGATTCCTAGATGTAATACGTGAAAGACTTTCCTTGAGGCCGTTATTAAATTGGACAAAAAAAGATATTTTTTATTATATGAAGGAAAATAAATTACCTGACCACCCCCTTTTCCTAAAAGGGTATTCAACTGTGGGAGATTGGCATTCTAGCTCACCTGATGGTGCAGGCAAGCAAGGAAGAGATACAAGATTTAGAGGAGTAAAACAAGAATGTGGATTACATACTAATAATTAAGTTTATAGTAAGAAAATGGTCGCAGATATAAATTTTTTATTAGTCGGTAATAGTAGGCTGCATTGGGCAGAATATTTTCAGAATCAATATAAATTCTTTCACACACCAAAAGATTATAAACTTCCAAAAAACATTAATTTAAATAGTCTAATTTGGGCTTCAGTAGGACAATCTCCAATGTTTTTACTGGAAAAAGAAAATGAAATTAAAACTCATGATATTAAATTATCCAATCTACCTGATTATTTTGGCATTGATAGAGCTCTTGCCTGTTTGGCCGCTCTAAATATTATAGATAACCCTCTTAAGAAGGATTTGCTAGTCGTGGATTGTGGAACAATATTATCTCTAACAAAACTGACCGCAAACGGATCAATTATCGGTGGACAACTTGCTCCAGGATTTCTAACCCAATTAAAATCAATGGAGTACTTTACAAAAAATCTCACACTTCCTAAAAAGTATAGAATGCCTACTGCAGATTTTTTATTTAATACAGAGGATGCAATTTTAAAAGGAGTACTTAACTCTATGATTGGGGTTATTAACTTTTCATTTAATCCAGTCAAAGATATTTTAATAACCTGCGGCGGGGACTCTGAATTAATTACAAGCATCTTACAGGATAAGAAAACAAAAATTATTAATCTACCAAATTTAGTTTTAGAAGGGATGATAATACACTTCGAAACTTCAAAATAAATTACTCTAATCCTAGATCTGTAATTATATGATCAGCCATAATCGCAGCTTTTACCTTTAGATATATTTTTTCAATATTACCGTCAGCATTAATCAAGAAAGTATTTCTCATCATACCCATATATTCCTTGCCCATAAATTTCTTAAGACCATAGCTATCATAGTCAGAAGACACTTTACAAGGTTCAGGATCAGTTAAAAGAATAAATGGTAAAGCAAATTTTTCTATAAACTTTTTATGAGAAGCAGCATTGTCTTTACTAATCCCAAGAACAACAATGTTATTCTTCTGAAGCAAATCCCAGTTTTCTTTGAAGTTACAAGCCTCTTTAGTACATCCCGGTGTGTTATCTTTTGGATAAAAATATAGTATTATTCTTTTACCTTTGAAATCTTCTAGAGATACTTCTTTCTCAAAAGAATCTTTCAACTTAAATTCTGGTGCTTTATCACCAACCTTAAGAGCCATTGAAATTATTAGATAAGTATGAATATAAAATACCAAAAATATGGTTTTATGAGATTAAAGGTGTACAAGATGTCGCAACACTAAAAGAACTTGAGACTGCAAAAAAACTTTCAGCCTGCAGAGCAAGGATTTTTTTAGAAACTAGAGCTTATATAAGACAATCATTAGCCACAATATTTGATTTAGACCCCCTAGAAATTCCAATCAATGCGAATCCAGGAGAGCCCCCTCAATTGCCTATCGAGATGGGGCATATAAGTTTAAGTCATTGTAGAGATGCAATTGTTATAGTTTGGCATAAAAGAAAAATAGGAATAGATATAGAAAGAACAGATAGAAATTTCAACTATAAGAAATTAGCCTGCAAATATTTTTTCAATGCAAGTGACTTTAACAATAGAAATCCATTCACAAAAAGTATGATATTAAATCAATGGTGTGCTGTTGAAGCAGCCATAAAGTGGGATCATGGCAAATTATCTAAAGATATAAAACATTGGCAATATTTTCAAACAAATAAAGAGTTAATCCACAAAAAGAAAAACTTGCATTTAAAGTTAGCACAAATAAATTTTCATAATTGGACAATAGCTTTAGCTTATAAAGAAAATAATTCACTAAATCCTAAGATAATTTGTTGTTCAAAAAATTTTTAACTTTCTTTTCTTTTACGATATTCTTCAAATTTGCTTTTCTCCCATCCGCAGTGACTGGGTTCCCAAAATTTGAAACCTTTTATTGCATTTGGAAGATATTCTTGTTCTACCCAATGACCTTCATAGTTGTGAGGATTCTTATAAGTATTAGAATTATTTTTTAAATGACTTGGAACTGTAGAAATATTTATAGACCTAATTTTTTCTATTGCCTTAAAAATGGATTTAGCACTATTACTCTTTGGAGAAAGAGCTAAATATAAAGAAGCTTGTGCAAGAAAAAACAAACCTTCCGGAAACCCAACTCGATCAAAAGCATGACAGCAAGATTGGACAACAACAATAGCATTGGGATCTGCAATCCCAATATCTTCACTGGCAGAAATCAAAAGTCTTCTAAAAATAAAATTGGGATCTTCCCCAGCCTCTACCATATTTGCAAGCCAATATAACGTGGCATCTGGATCAGAACCTCTAATAGATTTTATAAATGCACTGATAACATCATAATGATTTTGTCCTTTTTTATCGTAAACAATATTTTTCTTTTGAATTGAATCTTCAGCTATAGATAGATTAATAATAATTTCATTAGCTTCATTCTCTTTAGTTATTCCTATGCCCAACTCTAAAGCGTTAATAAGGCTTCTAGCATCACCACCGGAAAATTTAATTAAATGACTGATTGCATCTTCTGTGATAACAATCTTTTTAGAATCTCTAAGCTTTGCATAATAAGTTATTACTTTTTTAATTATTTTTTTCAAATCCTTTTCTTCAAGAGGAAGTAACGTAAAAACACGAGATCTACTAATCAGAGCTTTATTAACTGCAAAAAAAGGATTTTCAGTCGTTGCACCAATAAACGTGATAGTTCCGTTCTCTATCGAGGGTAATAAAGCATCTTGCTGAACTGCAGTAAATCTATGTACCTCATCAATAAACAAAATTGTTTTCCTATTTGTGCTTATTAATCTTTCCTTTGCATTTGTAATTTCAGTTCTTAATTCTTTAATACTAGACAATACTGCGTTTAATCTTATTAACTTAGAGCGCGTATAAGCAGAAATAATTTCAATTAATGTAGTTTTACCTACACCCGGAGGTCCCGAAAAAATAAAATTGCTTACCTTGTCATATAAGATGGCATTTCTCAACAAAGAATTATTTTTTAATATTGATTCTTGACCAAAAAAATCCTCCAAATTTCTAGGTCTTAATTTATCTGCTAAAGGAGCATTACTCTCGATTTGATAATTATGTGTAAAAAGATTTTCTGACTGCATAAAATTTAAATGAATCAACAATCATTACTATCTAACTTAGGTAATTACTGTTGGAGTTTCCATTTTAGTTAGTTTAGAGATATTTAATAAATTATCTATATCATCTATTAGGGGCTTTAAGGCTATTTGAGGATTTAATGAAAGATTTTGTTTGGGATTTATAAATTTCTCAAAATAGAGTCTTAATGTTGCCCCCTTGGTTCCAGTTCCTGAAAGGCGGAGAATTACTCTGGAGTTATCTTCGAGAATAACTCTTAAACCTTGATTTTCGCTAATAGAGTTATCCACAGGATCTAAATATGAAAAATTATCTGCATCTTTAACTAAATTACCAGCAAAATTAGTTCCTATAAGAGTTGGCAACATAGAAGATAACTTATCAAAGATTTGATTAGCAATATTAGATGGAATGGCCTCATAATCATGTCTTGAATAATAATTTCTGCCAAATTGTCTCCAATGATTTTTAATTAAATCACTTACTGAACAATTTTTTTCAGCTAAAATTTGTAACCAATATAAAACTGCCCATAATCCATCTTTCTCCCTTACATGATTACTTCCTGTTCCAAAACTTTCCTCTCCACATATAGTAATTAAATTAGAATCTAGAAGATTTCCAAAAAATTTCCATCCAGTTGGTGTTTCAAAACATGGAATATTTAGTGCACTCGCAACAATATCAACTGCAGAACTTGTAGGCATTGATCTTGCAACACCTGATATACCTTCTTTATAACCGGGAACACATGTTGTATTAGCCGTAATAACAGCAAGACTATCACTAGGATTTACAAAACATCCCCTTCCCAGAATCATATTTCTATCGCCATCTCCATCACAGGCGGCTCCAAAACTATAAGACTTTTTATTTAATAATAAATCAGCTAAATGAGCTGCATAAGTAAGATTTGGATCAGGATGTAAACCACCAAAATCTTTTAATGGATCACCATTCATAACACAATCATTTGATAAACCCATTTTTTCAACAAAAATATTTTTTGCATATGGCCCAGTAACAGCATTCATTGCATCAAAAATTAATGAGAAATCTTTTTTAAGAAAATCACTTATCTGATCGAAATCAAAGATTTTCTCCATTAAAGCCGAATAATCTTTCAATCCATCAATAATTTCTAAAGTAGTTTCTCCATAGTTAAATGATCCATATTGACTAAAATCAGGTAATTTGATTTTGCTTATTTTGTAACTAGTAAGTGATTGTGTAGATTTGAAAATTTGATTAGTAATTATTTCAGGAGCTGGACCACCATTAGCAATATTTAATTTAACTCCAAAATCACCATCAATTCCTCCAGGATTATGACTTGCAGAAAGAATGATACCTCCAACAGCATTTTCTTTTCTAATCAAATTAGAAGTCGCAGGCGTAGATAATAAACCATCTTTTGGAACGATAACTTTTCCAACTTCATGTGCTACACAAATTTGAACGATTTTTTCTATTGCTTCGATATTTCCATATCTACCATCTCCTCCAACTACCAAAGTAGATCCTTGTATATTCTCCAGTGATAGTAATATTGCTTCTATAAATACTTCCAAATAATGTTGTTCCTGGAACTTTAATGTACTTTTTCTTAAACCAGAAGTCCCAGGCTTTTGATCTAAAAAAGGAGAATTTATATGAATAACATTAACTTCAGTCATAATTTTAATAAACTTAAAAAAATCTAACTAAATTAATGAGGCATTTCGGATGTTCTTAACATAGCGATAAACCAAATAGAAGAAATCGATAATGCACTTAAAATTCCGTAAGTAACGCCAAACTTTGAAATCGTTAAAGGGACTAACAAAGGAAAAGTTAGAGCTCCAAATAAAGGTGTAAAAGCAACGATTTTTTTTAGCATTAATTTATTTTATTAAAACCATTCTTTCTGAGGTTTATTTTTGTCAGTAGTCTCGTCCAGTGGAGTGACTCTATCAAATTTCATAGAAATACTTTTTTCTTGCTGACCTGATGAATCAACAGCCTTAATATCATAGTTTTGAGTCCCATCTCTAAAGGGAACTTGAATTCTAAAAGTTCCGTCGGCAGCAAGTGGAACTTCTTCACCACCAATTGTTAATTTTGCAGATGGTTCAGTAGCACCATATACGATTAATTCGGCATCTGCAACCAGCCAAAAAGATCTATTTCTGACTATTCCAATTCCAGAATCGTTTAAGCCTGAAGACCATTTACCTGCACCAGAATCTGTAACATTCGAATTCATGTTTTCCATAAATTCCTCAGATCCAATTTTTCTCCTTACAGAAATGTTTGTTGCTGCTTGATATAACCTTTCATGCAGACCATTAACTTCCTGCTCCTGTGGATTCGAAATATCTGGGATATTGTCAGAAATAGAATCTAAATTAAAGGGTACGAACTTATCTAAAATTTGCTCAGAAGGATTAGATCCAGGTACATGACTTATTGAAGAAAAAGCTAGTGACATCCAGTTAAAACCATATTTATATCCTAATTCAACTTTATAGTTCCTATTTGAAACAGGAATTGGTAAATACCACTCAGTACTAAAACTATCAACTGTAATTTCTCTTAAAGTACCTTGATTTAAGTTACTGCCATCAGAACCAGAAGCATCATATAAACGTAAACATAATTTACTTGCACCTAGAGATTGTGCTTTTTCTCTATCAATTTCAGATATTTGCCAAAATACATAGGCCCAGTCTGGATCTCGAGGCAGAAAAACCACTTTTGTTATAACTTCCTCAGTACTATATGAAGACTTAGATTCACTAGAACTTATAGAAGTAGATTTACTAACTACTTTTTTCTTTCCTACAGAACCTTTCTTTTGATATTTGAGTATTAAATCAACTAAAACTGCCTTAGTTTTACGACTATATAAAGGAACTGATAATTTACTTGCTTCTTGACGTAATTGTCTGAGGGTAAGTGAAAGCAATTGATCTTTATTCATGATCCCATCAGCCACTTTAAAATCTCCGTTTTAGTTTGGGATCAGTATGTTCGCTTTTTTATGCATTTGTGTGTCTTTCAAGCCTGGCGTCAGCATCCTCTGACCACTTAAAATTAAATAAGTTTGAGATTTTACTCAA
Organism: Prochlorococcus sp. AG-409-A22; assembly: GCA_003216135.1. Taxonomy (GTDB): domain Bacteria; phylum Cyanobacteriota; class Cyanobacteriia; order PCC-6307; family Cyanobiaceae; genus Prochlorococcus_A. The sequence continues at coordinate 25,448 of QCJI01000003.1, forward strand.
AAGTCATTGTTATCATTAAGGTTTTGTAAATTTTGTAAATAAGCAAAATTTAAATTAATTTTCTTTTCTTTTAAATTTTATTACCTGTATTTGTCATGGACTCAACAAAAATACATCTTTTCTTCGGGATCAATTAAGGTGGTTTTCTGTGCTTTCTTCAACTAAAATCAATAAATCCTCTATATCTAAATCTTTGATATCCTTTCCTATCTTTTGAGAAAAAAGATTCAACTTTTTTGCAGTTAATGCTAATTGTTCATAAAGAAGATCACTAAATTTTTGATCATTAAATTTTCGGGATTCATTATTACACCATTGTCTTAAAAGATTTTCCTGATCTGAGAAAAAACTATTATCGCTAGATATAGAATTCAAAATTGCAAGGCAATGCACAAGTATCCTTAAGTGATGTTTCTGCATTATTGGTAAATTTAGTTTTTCAATGCTTTGAATGGTTTGCAGAGTTAGAGAATTAGATAATGGATCAAGTGGAGAAGACATTAATTTTTACTTTTAATAAAAAAAACTCTTTATTTAGGGGTATCTTTGGGTAGAGTATACAAACCTCATTGTATATAGGTTCATCTTTGAAAAAAAATGGTTAACGAAAATCTAGTGAAAGATGTAGTAAAAGAACCTTACAAATATGGTTTCGTTACAGATATTGAAACTGAGAAAATTTCTAAAGGATTGAATGAAGATATTATCCGCCTCATTTCAAGCAAAAAAGAAGAGCCAGAATACCTCCTTAATTTCAGATTAAATGCCTTTAAGAAATGGCAACAAATGAAAGAACCTAACTGGGCAGAATTAGGATATGACGAAATAAATTATCAAGATATAATTTATTATTCTGCTCCCAAGCAAAAAGAAAAAATTTCTAGTTTGGATCAAGTTGATCCCAAACTGCTTGAAACATTTGACAAATTAGGTATACCTCTCACTGAACAAAAGAAACTAACAAATGTTGCCGTAGACGCAGTTTTTGATAGCGTTTCTATTGCGACTACATTTAGAGAAGAACTTGCTGAACATGGAGTTATATTTTGCTCTATAAGTGAAGCTGTAAAAAATCATTCAGATTTGATAGAAAAATATTTAGGCTCCGTGGTTCCAGCTACTGATAATTATTTTGCAGCTCTCAATTCAGCTGTTTTTAGTGATGGTTCCTTTGTTTATATTCCCAAAGGCGTGACTTGTCCTATGGATCTATCTTCCTACTTCAGAATTAATAGTGGAGATTCTGGCCAATTTGAAAGAACACTAATAATAGCTGAAGAATCAAGTTCAGTTAGTTATTTAGAAGGTTGCACAGCACCAATGTTCGACACAAATACGCTGCATGCGGCAGTAGTTGAACTCATTGCTTTAGATGATGCTTCAATTAAATATTCAACAGTCCAGAATTGGTATGCAGGCAATGAAGAAGGCATAGGTGGAATTTTCAATTTCGTAACCAAAAGAGGAAAATGCTTAGGTAATAGAAGTAAAATCAGCTGGTCTCAGGTTGAGACTGGTTCTGCAATTACATGGAAATACCCTAGTTGTTTGCTTTTAGGAGAAGAATCTATAGGAGAATTTTATTCAGTAGCACTTACAAATAACCTCCAACAAGCTGATACAGGCACAAAAATGATTCATATTGGACCCAAAACCAAATCAACCATAGTTAGTAAAGGGATAAGTGCCGGTAAGTCGAAAAATAGCTACAGAGGTCTGGTTAAAATGGGGACAAAAGCGATTGGAGCAAAAAATTACAGCCAGTGTGATTCAATGTTAATAGGTGATCAAGCATCAGCGAATACATTCCCTTACATAACATCTCAACAACAAAATTCTGAAATTGAACATGAAGCAAGTACATGTAGAATCTCTGAAGACCAACTTTTTTATCTACAAAGCAGAGGTATAGAATTTGAAGAAGCTGTTTCAATGATGGTAAGTGGTTTCTGCAGAGATGTATTTAATCAATTACCTATGGAATTTGCAGCTGAAGCAGACAAGCTCCTCGCTCTTAAACTTGAGGGATCAGTAGGTTAATTAACGAATTTGTAAGTGAGATGCAAACTAAAATGAAAGAATCAGAACCAATATTAGAAGTTAATAATCTCTTTGCATCTACGGATAATCTACCAATTTTAAAAGGCGTTTCTATAAATGTATATCCTGGTGAGATCCATGCAATTATGGGTAGGAATGGATGTGGAAAAAGTACTCTCTCAAAAATTATCGCAGGACATCCCTCATACAATATTACTAAAGGTGAGATAAATTTTTTAGGAAAAAATGTAAACTCTTTAGAACCCGAAGAAAGAGCTCAATCAGGAATTTTTCTTGGTTTCCAATATCCAATAGAAATACCGGGAGTAAGTAATCTTGAGTTTCTTCGTGTTTCAACAAACGCTAGAAGAAAATTTCTTAAACAAGAAGAATTAGATACTTTCGATTTTGAAGATTTAGTTAAAGAAAAATTAGAACTAGTAAAAATGGATTCGGCATTCTTATCAAGAAGTGTAAATCAAGGTTTTTCTGGAGGTGAAAAGAAAAGAAATGAAATACTTCAAATGGCATTACTAGATCCCGCAATTGCAATTTTAGATGAAACCGATTCAGGTTTAGACATTGATGCTCTTAGAATAGTTGCTTCAGGAATTAAGAAAATATCTAATAATAAGATGGGAATCATTTTAATTACTCACTATCAAAGATTATTGAACGAGATAAAACCTGACTATGTACACGTCATGTCAGATGGTCAAATTATAAAAACTGGCGGAAGCGACCTTGCTCTTGAACTTGAAAAAAATGGCTATGAATGGACTGATAACTTTGTAAAAGAAAACTAAACCAATGCAAATTATTGAAAAGATAAAAACAAATACGCTACTTAGTAATCCAACAGAGATACAAAAAATTTGTCTTGAGAAATTACAATCAAACCCTCTACCAAATCTCAAAAGTGAGTTATGGAGGCTTTCAAATAAATCAAAATTTTTAAAGTTTTTAGATTTTTCACTAAATGGCAGCTGTACTAATTTTGAATTCCCTTATCAAAATAATTCTCAAAATATCATTAGATTAATAATTGGTGAGAATAGTCAAATAAACATAAACGGCGAAAATTATTCTATAAATCAATTAAATAATGAAGAATTAATAGCGTATATTAAACAAAATGTTTCTTCATTTGATCAAAACGAAAACTGGAGCGACCTCTTAAATCTCTGTTTAAGTTTTGAACAAAATATCTTAGGTTTAAGAATAAAAGGCAAAAAAATTCCTCCTCTTGAAATCCTAAGTCATGCAACACATAATTCTATTAATGCAAAAACATTAATATTAATCATCGAAAAAAATTGCAATCTTGACTTATTACAAATTAATCTCGGAACAGAAAACTCTTCACTATCTCAATCAACCTACTTCTGTTTAGAGGCAAATAGTTCTGTCAACCATGGCATGGTTGCCTATGGAGAAAATAAATCCAATCTATTAAATTCTCTAAATGTTATTCAAAAACAAAATAGTGAATACAACTTAGGATCACTACATTTTAAATTCAATTATGCAAGATTTGAAATTCGCATAAAACAATCATTAGGTAATGCCAAAACAAATATCAAAGGCATGCAAATAACAAAAAATGATGAACAAATAGCAACTTATACAAAAATAGAATTTAATGGGCCCAATGGTTTTTTAGATCAAATCAACAAATCATTAGCAGATGATAAATCACATGCAATCTTTGAAGGTTCAATAATCGTTCCGAAAATAGCCCAAAAAACTGATGCTTCTCAATTAAGCAGAAATCTACTTTTATCAAATCATGCACAAATAGATACAAAACCCCAGCTAGAAATAATTGCCGACGATGTAAAATGCAAACATGGAGCCACAATTTCACAATTAAACGAAGAAGAACTTTTTTATATGAGATCAAGAGGCCTCACACTAGCAGAAGCCAGTAAGCTACAATTAGGTTCCTTCTTTAAAGAAATAATTTCTTTTATTCCCGTTCCAAAAGGTAGATGGGATTTACTTAATAAACTTTTAAAACAGGATTAATGGAAGCGATTCAAAATTTACCTGAAGTTTCAAAAAAAGATTTTCCTCTATTAGAAAACAATTATAAAAGCAATAACAAAATTATTTATCTAGACCATGCTGCGACTACACAAAAACCTATACAAGTACTTAAGAAAATTGATGAATATTATAGAAACTTCAATGCAAACGTTCATAGAGGCGCCCACCAATTAAGCGCAAAAGCAACAGAAGAATTTGAAAATTCGAGGTCTGTAATTAGTAAATATTTAAATGCCAATTCATCTAAAGAAATTATTTTTACTAGAAACGCAACTGAAGCTATAAATTTAGCAGCAAGATCATGGGGAGAATTTACATTACAAGAAAATGATGAAATTATTTTATCCATTATGGAGCATCATAGTAACATTGTTCCTTGGCAAATGGTTGCTGCAAAAAACAAATGTCGACTGAAATTTATTGGAATAGATAAAAATGGGAAATTAGATATTAATGATTTCAAATCTAAATTAACATCCAAAACAAAGTTAGTGAGCCTTGTACACATAAGTAACACTTTAGGTTGCTGTAATCCAATCAAAGAAATAACTAACTTAGCAAAGCAAAAAGGTTCTTTAGTTCTTCTCGATGCATGTCAGAGTTTAGCTCATCACAAGATCGATGTTATTGATCTAGGAATAGATTTTTTAGCAGGTTCAGGTCATAAATTATGTGGTCCAACAGGAATAGGTTTCCTTTGGTCCAAAAAAGAAATATTAGAAAAAATCCCTCCATTGTTTGGTGGAGGCGAAATGATTCAAGATGTTTTTGAAGAAAGTAGTACTTGGGCAGAACTTCCTCATAAATTCGAAGCAGGAACTCCAGCCATTGCAGAAGCGATAGGGCTTGCAGAAGCTATAAATTATATAAAGAATGTTGGATTAGATAATATCCATCAATATGAAAAGAGTATTACAAAATACTTATTTAAAAAATTACATGAAATAGAGGATATTGAAATTATTGGTCCACCTCCCGAAATAGATACAAAAAGGGCATCACTAGCTACTTTCTATGTCAAAAAAATACATTCTAACGATATAGCTGAAATTCTTGATTCAAAAGGAATCTGTATAAGAAGCGGACATCATTGTTGTCAACCTCTTCATAGACACCTCGGAATTAATTCAACAGCAAGAATTAGCATGAACTTCACAACCAACAAAGATGATATTAATATATTTATAGACAAATTAAAAGAGACTATTGATTTTCTAAAAATAAATTCTTAAATCTTTAAAACTTTATTTAAAAAATCTTCGGTTTTTTGAATAACTGTTTTTTTATTTTCAATATATTTAAACCCATGGCCCTCATTTTCAAAAAAAACAAATTCTGAAAGTTTATTATTTATCAACTTTTCTTGAACTTTTAATGTTTGTTTATATGAAATAACTGAATCTTTTTTACCATGAAATAATAATATTGGCTTTTTAAAATTACTCATTTTATTTATTGGTGATCTAATATTGTAATCGCTAAAATTTTCATCATAATTACCTACTAAAGAATTTAAATAATCTTTTTCAAATCTATGAGTATTGAGATACATATCCTCTAAATCAATTACAGGATATTTGCAAATAGCAGCTTTGAAGACATTCCCTTCACAGAGAGAATTAAGGGCAGTTAAGCCACCAGCACTATTTCCAAAAATTACAATATTTTCACTATCAACTAGATCTAATTTTACTAATTCAAGAACTAATGCTTTGCAATCGTAAGAATCAACAATTCCCCATTTATAATTTAATCTCTCTCTATACTCCCTACCAAAACCTGATGATCCGCCATAATTAACTTCAGCAACAAAAAAACCTTTTGCTACCCAATATTGAACTTCAGCATTGTAAGATCCATCGAAATTTGCAGTAGGGCCACTATGAGCTCTTATCAAAAGTGGTGGCTTATTAAACCTTGCTACTAAAGGCCTATAAAGAAAAGAATGTGTAGATTGATTATCAAAACCTTTAAACCAAAAAGATTCTGGTTTTGAACAATCCACTATAGATTCATTCGATACCTTGTTGAGGGCATTTAAGGAGATTGTCTTTCCAAAATCAATTTCAAGTAAATTACCCAAAAAATCAGAACCATAACCTTTTAAAGCTAATTTTTTATCAAAAGTACTAAAATCACTGACGGAAGAAAATGGTAAACAAATCTCTTGTATAAACTTAAGATCTTGATATTGCTCTATGAGCCACAAGTTTCCTTTTTTTGCCAAACAAAATAAATTTTTGAGAGACCCAGAAAAAAAAGTTATTCCAGAAACCCATTGGGGTGAACCATATTCAAATAAATTTTTCTTTATTCTTTTCTTGATAACAATATTGTGAATTTCACTTACATCAATAAATAATAAATTCCACCAACCAGAGCTATCTTCTGAACATACTAGCAGTTTTTCACTTATCCAATAAGGTTGAAAAAAAGAAACTTTTCTATTCCCATTGATAACTAAATTTGCAAACTTTTTTATTATTTTTATCTCCCCATCATCTACTTCAGCAAAAAAAAGATCATTTTTTTCCCATGGCATATGTGGAGTACCCCACTCTAGCCATGAAAATAAGTTATTTGAAATATTAGAAGATAAATCTCCAGCAAAATTATCAAATTTTTTTATTTTTTGAATATCTTGTTTTGTTTTGTTTAAATCTAACGAAAACAAATAATCTATATTTTTAATCTCACAAATACCATACAAAATATTTTTTTCAGTAATAACAAATGAAGAATCAAAATTTCCATCTATAGTTTTAGATAGTTGCCTAGCTTCTTGAACTGGAACGAGATATTTTTTTTTACTTCTATCTATTGATTTAATGCCTTCAAAAGCATTAAACCATATTGCCTTTGAATACTGATCGATCCATATCAGATAAAAAAATTTTTTAATTTGCAAGCATTGATAAGATTTACCACCATATCCATGAAAATTACTTTTTAAATTAAATTCATATCCAGTTAATTGTTGGGGTAAAGCATCTTTATCATTAAATGGTCTAGCAAAAATAGCATTATTTAAATTGTTGTCATTACTAACAACATCTACCCAAAAAATCATATTACCAATAATTGATAACTCTTTAAAAGCTATATTTCTACGTTCTCCTTTTCCACGTTTTAGTGTAGCAACATTACTCATTTAGTAATCTATATAGAAAGTGAATTAAAAGTGCTAATATTTTTATAGTTTAACTGCTCAGTAGATAGTTTTTGATTTAACGTGGCAAACCATTTTTCACAACTTGCAAAAAAGTCAAGAACAAATGGCAAGTCGAACAAAATTGCGAAAGAACAGACAGGAAAACCATCACTAGAAATTTATACACTTGGTGATAAAGTTTTAAGGCAAAATTCTAAAAGAATCAGTAAAGTTGACGACGAGATTAGAAATTTAGCTAGAGAAATGCTTCAAAGCATGTATGCAGCAAAAGGGATTGGACTTGCTGCACCACAAATTGGCATTAATAAAGAGCTCCTTGTCATTGACGTCAATTTTGAAGATTCAGCTGCGGAGCCTTTAATTTTAATAAATCCAGAAATTACAGATTATGGCACAACTCTCAATTCATACGAAGAAGGGTGCCTCAGTATCCCAGGGGTTTACTTAAACGTAATAAGACCATCTACTATAAAATTGAAATTTAGAGATGAAATGGGTAGGCCGCGCAAAATGAAAGCAGATGGACTTCTTGCAAGATGTATTCAACATGAAATGGACCATCTAAATGGCGTATTATTTGTTGATCGTGTTACTTCAAAAGAAGATTTAAATAAAGAACTCACAAAAGAAGGATTTCACGAAAAAGATGTGATTCCTATCAATTAATTTAATGACCGAAACAACAATATTTCAAAAGATAATTAATGGAGATATTCCTTGTAAAAAACTCCATGAAGATGAATTCTGTATCGCATTTAATGATATTGCAGCTCAAGCTCCAGTCCATTTTTTAGTTATTCCTAAAAAACCAATACAAAGTTTATTAGAGTGTTTGGAAGAGGATAAAAACTTATTAGGTCATCTATTATTTATAGGCAGCAAAATAGCTAAGTCTAAAAATTTAAATAATTGGAGAACAGTTATTAATACAGGAGAAGAATCTGGGCAAACAGTTTTCCATTTACATATTCACTTTATTTCAGGAAGAAAAATGAATTGGCCTCCAGGCTAAGGCTCTCGAAAAAATTTTTTATTAGCTATAAATAAATAAAAATAAAAATGAATACCCAAGAATCATTAAATACAGAACCTAAAAATTTTTTTAATTTAATTACCCAATATTGGGAAAACTTAGATGATTCTAAAAAGATACTACTTACTAAAATATGGAAAGTCTTAACCTATAAATGGCAATTACAAATTTTATTCAATTTGCCCTTTTTATTATGGTTGATTCTGGATAAATCAATAACAAAAGTACATGATTTTGATGTGGCGATTTTAAGTTATCTAAACCTTCCTGAATGGGTAATTTCATTTATAGGCTTTGGTAAATAAGCTTAAAAAAAGATATAATCTATTTTAGAAAAACTTGGCGAGAGAATGAATAAAATAGTAGAAAATAAATCCAAATTCATATATCAATTACAAAGATTAAGGAGATTATCCCAACCATTTTTTCTTCCTATCGATCAATGCAATGGTTTTCAATTCATCTGGCTTTTAATATCACTTTTATTTTGTGTAGGAGGAGTAGTACTTGTAGGTCTGACCGGAATAATTAGTGTTTTTGAGAATATTCAACCAATCTTTCTTGAAAAATATTTTGGTGGAGTAGTAAATACAGTTAATTCAATTTGGTCGAGTAGTTGGGGATTATTATTCTCAGGACTATTTCTTGTGGGATCAGGAAGTTTTTTTAGTTTAAGACGTCAATTAAAAAATCGTCGTTGGTTACATTGGTTATTTCTAGCAATTATTGTATTAATGCTTTTAGCTGTAAATGGTATAAATGCAGGCATTGGCTTTATTGCTAGGGACCTAACCAATGCATTAGTAGAAAAACAGGAAGAGGGGTTCTACAGAATATTAGGAATTTACGCTTGTTGTTTTGCGGTAGCTCTACCTATTCGCGTTTCTCAAATATTTTTTACATACAAATTAGGAATAATTTGGAGAGAATGGCTTTCAAAAAGTTTAGTGAAAGACTATATGACTAACAAAGCTTATTATCAATTAAACCCAAATGATGAAGAAGAAACTGATGTAGATAATCCAGATCAGAGAATAACAGACGATACCAGAGCATTTACGGGACAAAGTCTATCTTTTACATTAGGGATTTTTGATGCACTACTAACATTTTCTCTTAATATTCTTATTTTATGGAGCATCAGTAGGACGTTAACCTTCTCATTATTTGGTTATGCGGCATTCGCAACTTCTATTCTATTAATCGCTGGAAAAAATCTTGTAAAGATAGATTTTGATCAACTTAGATATGAAGCAGATTTTAGATATGGCCTAGTCCATATTAGAGACAATGCTGAATCAATAGCCTTTTATTCAGGAGAAAATCCTGAAAGAAGTGAAACAGAAAGGCGATTAGGTGAAGTTGTTAGAAACTTTAACCTACTGATAATTTGGAGGGTAATAATTGATGTAATGAGAAGATCAATTAATTATGCGGGGAACTTCTTTCCATATCTAATAATGGCAATACCTTACTTTCAAGGAGATATAGATTATGGTCGTTTTATTCAAGCAAGCTTTGCCTTTGGTATGGTAGAGGGTTCATTATTTTTTATTGTTAATCAAATAGAAGAACTCGCAAAATTTACTGCTGGTATTGGAAGATTAGAAGGATTTCAATCAAAAGTTGAATCTATAAGTCAAATTGAACCGAAAAGCAATCAAAACATTATTTCTGATTATTCATCAATACTTATTAATAATGCTGATCTTTTTCCCCCAGGATCAAATAAGTCCATTATCAAAAATTTAAATCTAAGCATTGAAGCCAAGCAATCCCTCTTAGTTGTAGGACCTTCTGGATGCGGGAAAACATCATTATTAAGAATGATAAGTGGTTTATGGGAACCAAATAAAGGTGTAGTAAAAAAGCCAAAAACGGGAGACTTATTATTTATCCCTCAAAAACCTTATATGCTATTAGGCTCTTTAAGAGAACAATTATGTTACCCAACAGAAGTTGCAAAATATAGTGACGAACAATTAACATCGGTCCTTAATGAAGTTAATTTAAAAACACTAGTTGATCGTTATCCTAACCTTGATATTAAACAAGATTGGCCAAGAATTCTCTCTTTAGGGGAACAGCAAAGATTAGCTTTTGCAAGACTACTACTTAATTCACCTCGCTTTGCAGTTTTAGATGAGGCAACAAGTGCTTTAGATATTGAAACTGAAAAAAAATTATATAATTTACTCCAAGAAAGAGAGCTTTCATTAATTAGTGTTGGCCATAGACCAAGTTTAAAAGATTTTCATGAAAACATTTTAGAATTAAATGGAAAAGGAGATTGGAAATTATTTACTGCTGATAAGTATAATTTTAAGGATTAGGGAAAAAACATGAATTCTAAAGAAGAACAGATTAATTCAGAAAATATTAATGAAACAAATTCGAGTTCTAAAGAAGAACAGATTAATTCAGAAAATATTAATGAAACAAATTCGAGTTCTAAAGAAGAACAGATTAATTCAGAAAATATTAATGAAATTGAAAAAGATTACAATTTTGGATGGAGTCGTTATTCGGAAATAACAAATGGAAGATTCGCAATGCTTGGTTTTATAGCAATAATTTTAATTGAATTATTTAGCGAACAATCATTTTTAAAATGGGCAGGAATTTTATAGTTAATCATCAAATCTAGAACTGTTATCTCTAGGCTTATTTTTCTTGGAGCCAACAGTATATCTACCAGATTGATTTTTTGACGGAGATCTTCCTTCGTTGGTTGTTCTTCGAGGCTGGCGAGTTTTTTTTACTTCATCAATATTTTGAAATGAGGCATCTTCTATTTTTTCACGTTTAGTTTGAGTTCTAATAGAAGGCCTAGTGGATTTATTAGATACTTTAGGAGAAGGAGTAGTTGAGGTTCTATTGGATTGTCTAGAAACTGATTGATTAGCTTTAGGTCGTGAGCCTCTGCGAACTTCGTTACGAGATTCACTACGTCTGTCCCCAAAGTCATTTCTTATTGAAGCATTACTACTTCTATCTTCAAAGCGAGACCTCACTCTTGGCTCGTCATTTTCAAATTTATTGACTTCTCTTGAAGATGCCCTTCTTCTTGGCTCGTCATTTTCAAATCTATTAACTTCTCTTGAAGATGGCCTTCTTCTGCTTACTGCAGACTCAGGAATAGCTCTCGATAAATTACTTCTACGAGATCTCCTATCCTGGTAATTTTCTCCCAGATCATCTTCTTGAGGTTTAAATCTTCTGGATGGTCTTTCAAAATCTTCAAACTGATCATATTCATCTTGAAATCTATTCCTGGAAGAATTTCTTGGAATATTAGGTAAATCATCATCTTCAAAGTAAGATGATCTTCTAGCCTGATCAGTAGCAATTCCCCTTAAGCGAACACTTTCATAGGCAAAGAAAACTGTCGTTCCAGCCAATAAAAACTGACCAAATTGAAGTATAGGATCTAATCTCCAGCCTTGAAAAAATAATATCCCACCACATAAAAGACCAATTGCTGCAAAGAAAACATCATAATCACGAGCTAATGCAGGTTTAAAAGACCTTAAGAAATAAAGGCCACCTCCACTAACAGCAAGAACTATTCCTACAATACTGGCCCAGTTGAGACTAGCATTGACCACATTCTTTCTCCAATAACTTATTTTTAAAGGTGAAGCAAATCACCCATATATATAGTGTACTTAAAACTTCTACAAAAACTAGCGTCTTCCAGTAGAAGTACGATCAAGGGAATCTTTCTGGCTGACAAAAATCAAAAATGCAGTGGCTGGAACAACGATAAGTAAGGCAGCGGCAATAAAACTACCTAACATTCCAACGGCAGAATTATTAGCTACTTGAGATGAGACATTAGCAGCTAGTAATAAATTTGAGATTTGAAGCACTTTTTAAAGATTTAATTCTCAATTTATAATACGAATTAAATACTAATTAATGGGTTATTTATTAAGATGAATTAAATAATTGTGATTTCATTGCTTAAAAACTATCTGCAAATTTTAGATATTACGTTAGGTATTTTTCTATCATTCCTAACAATAGTTTTTTTAATAAGATTAATTCTTACTTGGTACCCAAAAGTTGATTTACATAAGGGTTTATGGTTATTAATTTCTATACCATCAAGTTCTATTCTAAATTTAACAAGGAAATTAATTCCTCCGATAGGAGGAGTTGATGTTGGACCAGTTATTTGGATTGGGATTATAAGTTTTATAAGAGAAATTTTAGTTGGTCAACAAGGACTAATAAAACTAGCAATGCATAAAACCCTTATGTAAAAAAAAATTATTTATTTTTAATAGTTAGGTAATAATTCTTCCTCAACATATTTTGTATGAATTCTCCCTTCCCTAAATTTTGTTTTATTAAGGAGAGTTAAATGAAAATTAATGGTTGTAGGAATTCCTGTTACGGCACATTCATTCAACGCCCTATTCATACGTTTAATAGCAGTATTACGATCTTTACCCCAAACTATTAATTTACCTATTAAGGAATCATAAAACGGAGGGATTTCATAACCAGTATAAACATGACTATCAACTCTTACTCCAGGACCTCCAGGAGGAAGCCATCCAGTTATTTGGCCAGGTGAAGGACGGAAATTATGCGCAGGATCTTCGGCATTAATTCTACATTCAATAGCATGCCCATTTAATTGAATATCATCTTGGTTAAATTCTAAATTTTCTCCGCCAGCAATTTTAATTTGTTCAGCTATAAGATCAACACCAGTAACCATTTCAGTCACTGGATGTTCTACTTGAATCCTAGTATTCATCTCCATAAAGTAAAAATTATTGTTGTCATCAACTAAAAATTCAACAGTCCCAGCCCCTTCATAACCTATGCTTTTTGCCGCAGCAATTGCTGCATTCCCCATCTTTTTTCTAAGGTCAGAGTTAATTGCAGGGCTCGGAGACTCTTCTAATAACTTTTGATGTCTTCTTTGAACAGAACAATCTCGCTCCCCTAAATGCACTACATTCCCAGCCCTATCGGCAAGAATTTGTATTTCGACATGTCGTGGCTTCTTTATAAATTTCTCCATATATAGACCATCATTACCAAATGCAGCTTCTGCTTCACCTTGGGCTGCTTTAAACATTTTTTCTAAATTTGTTTTATTCTCCACTAATCTCATCCCTCTTCCTCCACCACCAGCTGTAGCTTTAATAATTACTGGATAGCCAATTTCATCTGCTAATTTATACGCTTCATCGACATTAGATAATAAACCTTTACTCCCAGGCACAGTTGGGACACCTACCCTATCCATAGTTTCTTTAGCTGTAGATTTATCTCCCATAGATCTAATAGCTTTTGGTGATGGACCAATAAAAACTATGCCATGATCGTTACACATTTCAGCAAATTTATCATTTTCAGCGAGAAATCCATAGCCAGGATGAATAGCGTCAACTCCTCTTGATGTAGCAGCGGCAAGGATATTTGGAATATTTAGGTAACTCTTATTACTTAATGAATCTCCAACACAAACTGCTTCATCTGCAAGCTGAACATGCAATGCTTTTTTATCGATGGTGCTAAAAACAGCAACGGTTGCAATACCTAGTTCTCTACAACTTCTAACAATTCGTAAAGCTATTTCTCCACGATTAGCAATTAAAACTTTTTGAACCATTACGCAAATTAAATTGAAGAAATGAAAAGGATTTAAAATAACAATACTCTGCCAAAGTATTAAACAAAATGTTTTTAGTAATCAGAGGACATTTTTTACAATACAACCTAGAACGTTAGATATGGCTAATTATTTGTTTAATGCAATAGAAGAATATTTTCTCCAATGTAGATAACTGACAAAATTTTAAATAAAAATATCTAAAAAAATTTAAGCAAACATCATATTTAAACTCACAACCCTATTCCATACAATCATGTATGATATATCAGTGGTTTACGAACTCTGCTGTGATCGCAAACCTCTTGCGGACGTGGCGGAATTGGTAGACGCGCACGTCTAAGGAGCGTGTGGCTTCGGCCTTGCGAGTTCAAGTCTCGCCGTCCGCATGTAATGTCTTTTGGATTAGCTGCAATGAAAAAAGAATCAGTTGCAGTAGTAATTATTACCAATGGGCCTGGTGAGTTATCAACTTGGGTAAGGCCAGTCGTAGATAATTTGAATCAAATAAATGATTCTTTAAAAGGCAAAAAGAAATATGATTTCACTATTAGACTAGTTCTTGTTCCATGCCCAAACTCTACGGGTAAAGAATTTGAAGTTGCGAAGTCATGGAAAAAGTTTGAATTAGTTACAAAGGCAAAAACTTTTTGGAATTTATTAATATTGCCATCTGCTTTTGCAAGTTGGCCCAAAAAAGGTATTGTAATTTTTCTTGGTGGAGACCAATTTTGGAGTATTTTGTTAGCAAAAAGATTAGGGTATATCAATATCACATATGCAGAATGGATTTCAAGATGGCCTCAATGGACAAATATAATCGCAGCAATGAATGGAAAAGTAAAAAAATTACTGCCAAAAAAATACAGATATAAATGCACAATTATTGGAGATTTGATGGCAGATATAAAATTTAACAGTGAAGTATCATTGAAAAATCAAGGGAAAAAATATATTGCATTACTACCTGGCTCGAAAAAATCTAAGCTTTCAGTAGGTATTCCTTTTTTTTTAGAAATGGCTGATCATATTGCTGACAAAAACAATAATATAGATTTTATTATTCCTATTGCTCCAACAACAAATAAAAATGAATATTTATTTTTCCAAAGTGATAAAAACCCTATTGCAAATTATTACTCTTCCAAAATAAAAACAATTAAAAATATAAGCAATTCTATTTTTGATAATGTTATTGAAACATCAAAAAATACTAAGATTTATCTAATCAATAAACATCCCTGTTATGAAGTATTGAAAGAATGTGACCTAGCAATAACCACAGTCGGAGCAAATACTGCAGAATTAGCTGCAATTGCTCTACCTATGATAGTTGTGCTACCAACTCAGCATTTAAATGTAATGAATTCCTGGGACGGCATTTGGGGAATAATTGGAAAAATACCATTCATAAATAAACTCTTAACTTTAATTATCAAAAATTGGAACTTAAAATCGAAAAAATTTTTTTCCTGGCCCAATATAAAAGCAAGAAAGTTGATTGTTCCAGAAAGAATAGGAGATATTTCGCCCAAACAAATTGCTAAAGAAGCAGAATTTCTAATGAATAATCTAGAAAATTTGCAGAATATAAAAGATAATTTACTAAAACAAAGAGGGGAAAACGGTGCAGTAAAAAAACTTGCTTATATAATTTTTGAATCAATAAAAAAGCTTAGTTAATTACCAAGGATCTTCAATATCGAGCTTGTCTGATTTTTGGTTTTCTGTAACTAAATTCTTGTCCTCTATTGGTTCTATATCTAATGGTTCTGCCGCTCTTTGAATAGGTCTCTTAGATGCTAACTTTGATCTAGATTTCGTTTTTGGTTCAAATTCAATATTGTTTGCTTCATCAATTGGATTATCTTCAGTAATTTGATATTCCCTTTGATCAGGATAATCATTGTCCAAGTAAAGCTTTTTTTTATTCTTAATTTCTTCTTTTGAAGACTCTACTTCAATATATTCAAATTCTTCATCATAATCATCTTCATCCAAAACTTCTTCTTCAAATTCTTCAACTAACTTATTTTGTTCTTCTGCTTCTGAGCCAGCCAATAGTTGATTTTCTACTGGCACAAGATTTCCTGAGTATCTATTTGCATCTCTTTCTTCCCAAGAAGAGCCTCCTACTCCCAGTTTCTCTAATAAACCGCTGCTTAATTGATTCAACTTTTCTTCAGCTCCTTCATAAACAATTATCCTATCAGTACCACTACTAACTATTTCCTCGACAGGAATTTCCCAAGTACTTAAAACACCTTCACCTAAAATAGGTACACCAACTGCTCCCATGACAAGAGAAATTAAATCACCAGTCTCAATATCAAAAGAAAACCCAAGTACTCTTCCTAAAAGTTGACCAGATTCTGTAATGACTTGGCAATTTATTACTTTTCCATATCTTTCGGGCGCAAAACTAGTGCTCAATGAATCTAAAGAATCAACTAAAATTACATCACCAACCTGCTTTATACTTTCTAATGGCATCCATTTTGGTAAACCTGGTAAAAATCTTGTAAGTGGATTATCTCTAAGACCTAGGGCAACTACTTCTCTTCTATCAATATCAACAACAACTTCACCTACCACTCCGAGTCGTCTACCAGTATCAGTAGTAATAACTTGGGTTCCCATCAATTCTGACCTCAACCATAAGCGTTCGCTTGGTACGGAATTACGGTGATTATTATTCGTGGATGTGTTAGACAAACTCATTAATACCTTTCTGTCATTCTGACGTATAAATGTAAAAAATTGTGGTTATGCAGCATTTGGTAATCCAACAACTTGAGTATTAGCACCCCTTGCTTGAGCAACACCAATTGTTCGTTCAGATGCACTTATCATAGGCCTTCTATGACTTACGACTATAAATTGAGCATTTGAAGACTGATTAGTAATTAATTTTGAGAGCCTTTCAACATTAATACCATCTAAGAAGCTATCTACCTCATCTAATACATAAAAAGGTGAAGGCTTATATTTTTGCAAAGCAAATAAAAAACTTAAAGCAGTTAATGATTTCTCACCCCCAGACATGGATGCTAATCTTCTAACATTTTTTCCTTTAGGGTGAGCAACTAAAGTTAAACCTCCTTCCAAGGGAGAATTAGGATTTTCAAGCTGAAGGAAGCCATCTCCGTCAGATAAATTAGCAAAAATCTCCCTAAAGTGTTTATCAACTTCTACAAATGCTTGCATAAATGCTTCTTGACGCATAGTTGAAACAGTTTCGATTCTCAGTAACAACTCAGATCTCTCATTAGATAGGATTTCTAATTTCTCTTGCAAAGCATTTAATCTCTCAGTTAATTCTTCTAATTCATCTAGCGCCAGCATATTTACAGGTTCTAAGCTTTCTAATTTTGCATTTATCTTTGAAATATCCGATTGCAAAGAATCAAGACTTTTGTCTTTATATTCTCCAAAATCTGGTAACGGACTAGGTAAATCTTTTTTATAATTTTCTAGCTTGATAGTCTCACTCCTTATCTCTTCTTTCAAAGAATTCATATCTCTCTCAAGATATTCGAGCTTCAATAGAAAATTATTATGTTCTTGCCTTTTATTTGAAATTGAAGAGTTCAATTCATCTCTTTTCCTTCTCAATAAACCAAAATCCTTTTCAAGTGATTTTTTTTGATCATCAAGGATTAAAAGTTCTTTTTTAAATTTATCTCTTTTTTCTATCCATTCACTATGAGCATTTGCAAGATCTTTCACAGATGCATGTAAGTTTTTTTCTTGCAATGATATAAGCTGTAATGAATTTTTTATCCGTTCTTGATCTAAAGCAAATTGATTCTTTTTATTCATTAATTTATCTCTTTCTTGAATAAGTAATTCAAGTTTTTTATCTAGAGTATTAAAATCATGATTAAAATTTACTAATGATGATTTTTGATTCTTTTCATAATTATCTTTAAGAATTATTTGTAACTCATCAAACTTATCTTGATGGGGCTTCAATTTATTTTGAATGCGATCCAATTCTTTTTCTAATAAATTATTTGAACTATTAAGTTTATTTACTCTCGAATTACAATCTTCTATTCTTTGGGTTAGAACCTTCAGGGAATTTTTGTTGAATTCGATTTCTTTAGTGAAAGAAGCGTAATCCTCAATTATTTGATTCCTGTTAGAGATTAATTTACTTAGCTTGTTAGTTTTTATAAGTAAATCATTATTTGCTTGTTGTAAAGCTTCTTGAATCACTAATAATCTTTCTTTTATAGGATTAGAATTATCAATATCATTATTAATTCCAAATCTATAAGCTAAATCTTTATTTAACTTACTTCCTCCTGTAATAGCTCCACTGACTTCTAATAATTCACCACTTAAGGTAACTAATCTAATTTTTTGTTTAGACAACCTAGCCGATGTCAAATCTGAAAAGACTAATGTATCTCCAAAAACATATTTAAAAACATCAGAATAAACTTCATCAAATTGAATTAAGTTAATAGCTTTATCAATAAATCCAGGTTCCCTATTATTTTCAAATCTTGAAATTGCATAATTCTTCTTTTGACTTTTAATTCTATTTAGAGGAAGAAAAGTTAATCTTCCTGCCTTCTTCTTTTGCAGAATTTCAATTGCTTTCGAGGCAATATTATCATTATCAACAACAATTTGCCCGAGTCGATTTCCTGCTGCAATTTCAAGAGCATACCTATGTTTCTCACTCACATCTCCAAGTTGGGCAACGTAACCATGTATACCCTCTAAACCTGCCTCTAAAATAATTCTAAGAGCATATGATCCCCTAGTCTCATTTAAAGCTTCTTTTCTGCTTTCAAATCTGGATAAATCCTTTTCAAGTCTTAATTGCTCATTATTTAGTCGTAATTTCGTTTGATTTAATACATCAATTTCTTTTTTTAAATTATCAATTTCAAAGCTATTACTTTCCAAAGTTTGATTCTTGACATTAGATTTTTCTAACTTTATTTGATCATTGTCTAAAAGTTTTTGTTTTTCTAAAGACAAAAGCTTTATCTGAGAAGTTATTTCATCTTTTTGAACAGTATTTTGAGTGGTTTGCTCTTTAATTTTCCTTTTATTCACTTCAAGAGGTTCAATAATAGATTTTAAACTTTCCAATTGATTATTTAAGGTGATGCTTTGCTTAGAAAATTCTCCAGATTCTCCTGCAGCCTCTGAAAGTTTTTTTCTGGATAACTTATGTTTTGAAGATAAATCTTTAATTTCCAATTGCAATTTATTTAAATAAGTATCATCAAAATTTTCGTTTTGTTTTTTTTCCGACTCAATATTCTTCTTAGATATTGCAATCTGATCCCTTTGTTCTTGCAATTTAATACCTGCTTCTTTATTCAAGCCAGATATTCTATCTAGTTCTCTTAAGCTCGAATTTATACTGCCAATATCAGAATTAACCTTTATCAATTTATCTTCTCCTTTTTCTTTAAGCTCAGCAACCATTATTTTTAATGCATCTTCAAGTACTGATATTTCTTTAGTAATAGATTCTTTTTGTTTATTAAACAAAATTTTATTTGTATCATATTCAATGGCCTTTTCCTTTATTGATTCAACATGCTTGACTTGTCTGTCATAGATAAGAACTTTTTCTAACTCTTGAATTTTACAAAGTTGTGTCTTTAACTCCTTATATTTCCTAGCTTTTTCACATTCTTTTTCGAGCCTATTTTTACTAGCTTGCAATTCATGTTCCAAAATTTCACACCTTTCTTGTCTTTCAAAAACATCATTTAGTTTTGCATTAGTTTGTTCTATTCTTGTATCAAAAAGTGCTACTCCAGCTAATTCATCAATAAGAGTTCTCCTATCTTTATTATTCATTGAGACTATTCTTGTTACATCCCCCTGCATAACAACGTTACTACCCTCTGGATCAACACTGATGTCTCTAAGAATTCTCTGTATTTGTTGTAAAGTACATTGCTGTCCATCAGAAGTATAAGTTGAGGCATAAGAGCCCCCAGGCATAAGCCTCAATTTTCTCGAAACTACCCATTCCTTTTGACCTTGATTAATAGAAATCTCTTCTTCTTCTAATTCCAAAGGAGGTATATCCTCCCTGGGAGACCAATCTTTAATATTGAATCTTACCGAAACATTTGCTTCGGATGATTTTCCTTCTTTTACTTTAGAGTTGTTAATTAAATCTGGTAATCTCTCTGCCCGCATCCCCCTACTATTGGCTAAGCCTAAACAAAATAAAATTCCATCTAAAATATTACTTTTTCCAGACCCATTAGGACCTGTAACCACAGTAAAACCTTCTTCAAGAGGAATTTTTACACTTCCCCCAAAAGATTTAAAATTTTCAAACTCGACCTGATTGATATGTACCAATCGTAAGTCACAATAGCTAAGTAAGAATAGCTAATTTTCATAAATTCTCAATAGCTTTATTAAGATTATTTCTAAATTGAATATTAAAAATTTTTAGTTAATTGACAAAAATTACCAGATATTTCAAAAATACCATTTAAAAGTTTTCCATCCAAAATCATTTTAAGTTCTTGAAAATCTAATTTGTGAGAGACGGTTATAAAATTTCCATGATCAATTCTTTTTACCACTCCTCTATTCCTAGAAAGGACATAATCTATCCTAGATAACCATACAAGTCTATGATTGGGCTGTCTTACTATTTCAACAAATCCTTTATTTAATAAAGGAATTTCTAAAAATTTCCATGTTAAACATTCTATTTCATCTTCAACAAGAAAATCATAATGAATATCTACCAACTTATCCGCAGAAACTTTATGTTCAAGTAGAACCCATCGATTCATTATTTAGTAAATAACTAAAAGTAATCTATTTGCAAAAAGCCTTGAACTACTAAGCACTAAATTTCTCTACAGAAATTTCTCTAGACTTAATTACCTGCATCAGGTACAAATCTCAAAGCAATAAATAGCAAACTTCCAGCCCCTGCAATAGCTGCAGCTACTAATCCAAAATCTGTAGGGATTGTGCGAGATGCAAAAATTAATGCTGCAAAAGTAATATCCATGATGAAATTTAAACTAATTTAAGAAATTCAGTAATAGCTTAACAAAACCTTATTACAGAACAGAGAAGAAAAAGAAAATGTAAATAAACTTTTATATGTTTTTATTTTATTAAATAGAACAAATCTCAAGAAAAGGGTTTAAAATTAAGAAAATAGGGTCTAATCTACAAATAATCAAATTAGATTAATGGAGACTTATCATCCTCCCGAAGCAGTTGAAAAAAATTTAAACGATTCTGAAATTCCAGAGAAAGAAGTCATTTCAGAAAAATGGGTGCGTGAAAAACTTGATAGTTTGATCCCTTTAATACGAGAAAAGTGGCCTACCATTGCTCAGCAAACTCTTGAAGCAACAAAAGGGGGTATTGATGATTTAGTTGGAGTAATAGCAAACCAAACTGGAAACTCTGCAAATGGGATCAAGAATCAATTATTTGAAATCATTGATTCAATTCAAGATAATAATTGGGAGGATATTTCAGACAAAATTGAACCTATTGAAAGTCAATTAGAAGAATTATTAGATGACCTTAACAATACATTAAGACCAAAGATAGAAAGTCCTATTAGAAAAAAACCAATTTTATCTATTGCTATTGCAGCAGGTATTGGTTTGTTAATTGGCACTATAATTACAAGTGGCAGAAAATAATATGGATAAACCAAAAAACAAAAGCTTTGCAAACACCGCTTCAAGAATTTCAGCAATAGCAAGCTCAGTGATGGATTTGCATGTGAGAATAGCTCTTCAAGAAGTGGATAGAGAAAAAAGAAGATTAATTAGTGGTGGAATATTTATAGCAATAGGGGGAATATTATTATTATTAGTTCTAATATGCATTCACATTATTTTTTATCTTTCACTAAGAAACTATAACAATTGGCAAACTGAATATAACTTACTAATAATAATCTGTGTTGATTTATTTCTTGCAGGGTTCAGCTTAAAGCTTGGAGGGAAATTAGCCAAAGGACCATATCTACCTCAAACATTAGAGGGACTAGGTAAAACAACAAAAGCAGTTTTAGGTAAGAAATAAATTATCTTATTAAATATTTGATCCATCTACAATCAATACCGCCATTGCTTACAGGTATTTTCAAAGAAGATTTCATTTTCAAATATTTCGTTAGTTTTGGATTGCCACTAAGCAACCAAAATTCCCAACCTGAAAAATTAGTTTTCAAAAAATTGCCCATTTCTTCATATAAAAAAATTAATTGATTTTCATTGCCCAATTTTTTCCCATATGGAGGATTACATACAATTAAACCCTCAGAAACCTTAATTTTTATTTTTGAAAAATCATCATTTATGAGTTCAATATAATTTTCAAGTCCAGCTAATGATATGTTTACTTCAGCTTGCTCAAAAACTTTTCTATTAATTTCACAACCAATAATTGGTGGTAATTTTTTGTAATTTAAAATTTTATTTTTTGCCTTATATCTTTCATCCAAGTAAATCCTTTTATTAAAATCCAACCAATTTTCAAAAAGATAAGCTTTATTTGTATTTAATGGAACTTCAAGACTTTGATTAACGCCCTCTATTAAAAGAGTGCCTGACCCACACATTATGTCAATTAAAGGTTTAGTGCCATTCCATTTAGTCATCTTTAACAATCCAGCAGCCAAATTTTCTTTTAGTGGCGCATCACCAACAGCAGGTCGATATCCTCTTTTATGTAAACTGTCAAAACTACTCTGAAGACTTAATACCGCTTTATTATTATTTAAATGGAGATGAATTATAAAATCAGGGTTATCTAATGAAATATTTGATCTTTTATTCCAAGCAGATTTTTGCAAATCTGTTATGGAATTCTTAACTTCTAAAGCCGTGAAATGTGTATGACTTAAATTTGAGGTTCTTCCAGTAACTTGAACATTAAATGTTTTATCAGGCGGTAACCACTTTAACCATTCAAATGCATCTCTCACTCCGTTATATAAAGACTGCTTATTGTAGCAAGGAAAACTTGCGACCTCTCTGTAAAAACGAAAAGCAATTCTAGAAAAGAAATGCACTCTATAAAAAGTTGCATAATCACATTTAAAACTAACTGATCTTTTATAAGTATTAATCTTAGATCCACCTAAATCTGCAATTTCCCTAGCTAAATATTTCTCTAAACCTTCTGGAGCTGAGGCAATTATATTCATTTAAAATAAAACTTAGTAAAATATCTATTCAATACTCATTTTGCCTGTCAGAATATAAATGTCCAATTGGACTAGGTAATCTCAACCGATGTTTCGGACAGCGGTTCGATTCCGCTCAACTCCATCACCTTTTGGGGTTGTAATGGTTTCGACGGGGCATAAGGAAGGTGACTGAAGCCTGCTCGGTTAGAGCAAAAACACAAATGCTAACAAAATCGTTAGTTTCTCCCGTCAAACAGCCCCAGTTGCTGCTTGATCTCAAAGGAGATGGGGTGATATCAGCCTTATAACCCAAATGATACAAGGAGCCTGGAAGGGCTCCACCATGTTAAATTATCTACAAATTAGTATTAGATAATTAGTTTGTTAGTAAATATTGCTGCAAAAACCTGTATTAAAATTAATTTTACCAATTTTATAGGTATAAATACCGAGAAGCTGAGATAGAAATTATTTTATCTTATGAAAAAC
Source organism: Prochlorococcus sp. AG-409-A22 (assembly GCA_003216135.1). Lineage (GTDB taxonomy): Bacteria > Cyanobacteriota > Cyanobacteriia > PCC-6307 > Cyanobiaceae > Prochlorococcus_A. The sequence continues at coordinate 49,035 of QCJI01000003.1, forward strand.
TTTACTTATAAAAATGAACCCTAAGAAACCTATAAATGACTTATCAATAAATCTAATGCCAAAGGTAATCAGATTTACGGGAGAAAAATTTCCACCTGAGCTATGGAATTGTAATCAAATTAAAACAAATAAAAAAGTTTCTGCCTAAAATATATTTATTCATTTAAACACTTGAAAAAGGATTACTTGGCATTCTTTTTAAACAACGGTTGGAAACTTTTTGGAGTAATTCGAATTCAATTTTATTTAAATTCCATTTAAATACATTAGATATATCGAGAATTTGAGATCTCTTTCGCATTCCAACAAGTGGAATAGTTCCCTGGTAACAACACCAATTAATAGCTACTTGAGCTTGTGAAACTGATCTTTGATTAGCAATCCTTTTTAAACATCTCCTTAATTCATATGTTGGTTTTTTATAGTTTTCAAATAAAGCATTACGTAAAATAGTACTTTCTCTATTTTCGTCTTTATCTGGATCAATACATAATATTCCAAAAGATAAAGGGCTATAAGCCAAGAAATCAATATCATTTTCATCGCAGATTTTTTTTACTTGATTTTGTTTAAGTAAATCTGGAGCAAGCAAAGAAAACTGAATCTGCACACTTTTTAATTTCTTATTTCGTTTTGAAAGATGTTGAATTAATGACTGTAACCTTTGAGGCCCAATATTTGATAAGCCAATTTGAAAATTAAACCCTTGATCTAATAAATCGCACAGATTATTTAAGAACTGTAATTCCTGCCAAGGATTATATTTTGCAGTTGACCAATGTAGTTGAACTATATCTAATTTATTGTTTAATCTTTCTAAACTTTTTAAAAATGCCTTGTTAAAGCCTTTATTACCAATCCTCCACGGATAAGGTGCAAGTTTGGTAGCGATTTGAATAGATTTCTTTCTAGAAAAAGAGGTGTCTAATAAAAATTCGCCCAACAGTGATTCACTTCTTCCATTAAGGTTGCCCGTACCATAAGAATCTGCAGTATCGATTAAGTCAAAGCCTCGCTTCAATGCCTCATCAAATGTCTCACGTAAATCATTATCATTTCGTGTTTGATAATTCCAAAACAGCTTATTCCCCCAAGACCATGTGCCTAATCCAATCTTTTTTTTCAATTGCCCTAGAATAAAAACTCTTTTTAAGAGTAGCTAACGGTATGGATTCCTTAACAATATTTAAAAATAAATAAATTTTAAAGTATTTACAAGCGATATCTCTTGACATTAAGCAATTTTTATCCAAAGTAAAAGAAATAAAAAGAAAAAATTGTTTATTACTGTTTGCGGACAAAAAGGAGGAGTAGCTAAAACCTGCACAAGTATTCACCTTGCTAGTGTTTGGCATTCCGAAGGTAAAAAAGTCTGTATAGTAGATGCTGATAAGAATAGATCAGCGTTAGCGTATTCAACAAGAGGTAATCTTCCATTTCCCGTTTTCCCAGTAAGCGCAGCAGCTAAAGCATCAAGATCATCAGAAATCGTAATAACTGATGGTCAAGCTAGCAGTGATCAAGAAGAACTTGAACATCTAGCATATGGTTCAGATTTAGTTATTTTACCAACCATTGCAAAAGCAAGATCCATAGAGTTAACTGTTGAATTAGCTAGTTTATTAAGCAATTTAAAAGTAAACCATGGAGTAATGATTGTAAAAGTAGATTTTAGGCAGCAAAAAGCAGCTCAGCAAGCTAAAGCTGCTCTAGAAAATGTTGGTTTACACGTTTTCAATACATTTATCCCTTTACTTTCAGCTTTTGATAAAGCAGAAGCATCTGGTAAAGCAGTATTTGAAGCTGTAGACGATTTAGGCAGGTCAGATCCTCGTCGAATGACGGGTTGGTCTGCCTACTGTTCAATTGCATCTCAAATTCCATGCCTGATTTCGAAGCCCTCATCCGACACCAACAACTCAAACAACCAACAAATAATCAGCGCCTAAAAGTTGTAGATAAGCCTGATTCAAAAACATCAAACAGCGAACAAACTGAAATTAGTCACTCAGGACTATTAATCAATATTGCTGGAGGTTTTGCAGGTTCTGTAATTGGAACTTTAACAATACTTTTCCTTTATATAAATGATTATCTTCCATTGGATTTTCTAAAACTTAAGTAGCATATTAGCTATTGATAAAGACATATGGCATAAAGTCAGTCATACCAATAGATCTCACGGATTAAGTTAGTGGTTTATTGGTGGTTTATTTGAATTTTCATATCTGAAAACGCTTGGTATAACTAGGGCGGTGGTTTATTAGTGGTTTATTCAAATAAAAAATGGGGTATTTATTTTTAAATAAAAAAAAACTTACAAAGGTAGCAAATCACTAAAAATCTAAGAAACTAGTACTAAATAGATTTCTATTATGAAAAAGTTTTTAGCATTATCTTTGATTGGATCTTCATTACTTATAGGGTCAAATCCAGCAAAAGCAGATTATGACGTTTTTGGTTACCAGTATTCTGGAAGTTCAACTACAGGAAATTATATTTACGGAATAAATACTTCTACTGGAGCGAGAACTTTACTTACTACAAGAAGATTTAGCGATAATTCTATTAATGGGCAACCATATATAAGCACTAATACTGGAGAAATAGTTTTTAATACAGGAACTGGATCTGACAAATATGAAGCATATAACTGGGAGACTAACACCTGGAGATTTGTTACTATTCAAGATCCTACTGAAACAGTCCAAGGAGACTTAAATATGGTGCAAAGACCAACAGCGGCAGGAGGACCTAGTGATGGCAGCATTGTTCTATCAAATGATGGAGATAATGAATTAATTAGAGTCAAAGATAATGAGATTACTGCTGGGGGAGATAGTAGCGCAACATTAATTAAAAAAAATACTGACGGAACCATTCAACTAGGCACAGATACAAATGATATAGATGTTGTGGCAGATGGTTTGAATATTGATGGTGCTGCTGTTATTACAAAAAATACTGACGGATCAATTCAACTTGGAGCAGATGGCAATGATATTGATGTTGTAGCAGATGGTTTAAATATTGATGGAACTGCTGTTATTACAAAAAATGCTGATGGAACTATCCAGATTGGAACAGATGAAAACGATATTGATATAACATCAGAGGGACTTGCAATTGATGGAGAACCATTAATTACAAAGAAAGCAAATGGAGAATTACATATAGGTAAAAACTCATGGATAACAAAAGAAGAAAATGGAAGACAAAAAGTTTATGCAAAAGATGCAGCTGGTAATCCAATTCCAATCGACTATACAAATGGAACCAAATTACTTATTAATGGAAGAGATGTAGAGCAATCAATTAATAATGTTGGTGCTTTAAGTGCTGCTTTAACAGGTTTACCAACAGTTCCCACAGATACCACCCTTGCTTGCGGATTAGGAACTGGAACTCATGGAGGTGACTTCGCCTTTTCAGGTGGTTGTGCTTCCAAAGTGAATGACAAATTGTCAATTAACTATGCTGCATCTATGACAATGCCAGGCCAAGATTATGCCGGTGATTTTGAAGATACTTTTTCTGCGAGAGCAGGATTTGTTTGGAAATTAGGTAAGGCTACAAAACCTACTCAAATTTCTATGAAAGATAAAAAAGTAATGGAGACAAAAATTGAATCACTTGAAAAGAAAAACAAAGCAATACTTTCCAAAAATCAAAAATTAGAGAATAAACTTTCTATCTTGATGGCAAGATTAGAAAAAATTGAAAAGATTGCACTAGTTGAAAGTAAATCAAAAAATTTAGCAGTGTATAAACACAAATAATTTATTTACTGGTTTATTACCGGTTTATGATTTTTTAAACACGCTGAGATCCCTTGCCCCTCAGTGGATCTTGACTAAGTCGTATACTCGCTATTTATTTCGACATACTTTTTAGATAAATCACAACCCCAAGCAATACCTTTGCCTATCCCAGAATTAAGGTTAAGTTCAATTCTTACTGTATCTTCTCTTAAATATTTACCATTCATTTTAGAATGCATATAATCAATAACGTTTTGAGAATTATATTCTTTTAATTTACCCTTGCTCAAAATCTGATAATCACCTATATATAAATCCACTTCATTAAATTCAAATTTAATCCCAGAATTGCCTGCAGCTGAAATAATTCTTCCCCAATTTGGATCACAGCCATGTATTGCGGTTTTTACAAGTGCAGAATTACAGATAGATTTAGCAATAACGATTGCATCATCATTATGTGTTGCTCCTTGAACTAAAACCTCTAACAAACAATTTGCTCCCTCTCCATCTCTCGCAATATTTTTTGCCAAGTTTTGACATACGATATCAATTCCTGACTGGATTATCGGTAAAAATTCTTTTTTAATTTTCTTCCCCGCATTTATACCAATAAATGAATCATTAGTACTTGTCTCTCCATCAACTGAAATCGCATTAAATGATTGTTTCACCGCAATAGAAACCATCTTGTCCCATTCTTTTTTCTCAACACCCGCATCACACGTAAGAAAAGCAAGCATTGTAGCCATGTTTGGATAAATCATGCCTGATCCTTTAGCTAATCCAGCTATTCTTATCTTTCTGCCTTCAATACTCCTTTCTATGACGACCTTTTTTAAGGTTAAATCAGTAGTTAAGATTGCTTCCGCAGCATTCTGAAAACTATTTACCTTTAGCTCACTAACTAATTGTGGTAAATTCTTTACTAATTTATCTATTTCTATAGGAACACCAATTACACCTGTCGAACACATTAAAACTTCTTCTTTTTTAATACCTAATAGTTCTGAAATCTTTTCCGTAGCAATTAAGAAATGTTGAGTTCCAAGATCACCTGTGCATGCATTTGCTTGACCAGAATTAATCAAAATTGCGCGAACTAGACCTGCAGATCTTTTAATTCTTTGTTCACAAAAATCTACACAAGAAGCCCTTACTATTGATTGAGTGAACTTACCACTGCAAATGCTGCCTTCTGGAGCCAATATAAGAGCCAAATCTTTCTTGTTAGAATGTTTTAATCCAGCAGATATTCCCGCAAAAGAAAATCCCTCAGGTGTTAAATCACCCTCATTAACAAATAACCAATTGTTATCAAACTGGCTCAATCTTTTTTATAAAACAAATTCATATTAACTATTCTTTGATCCTAAAGAAACAAGTTATTAGATTATCATTAAATTTATGATCATCCCACAATTAATAAACAATCAAAGAAGAATCGGACTTACTGGAGGCATAGCCAGTGGAAAATCAACAATAACTAATTACATTAGAAAAAACAAAAGAATTCCAATATTAGATGCAGATAATTTTTCAAAAGAACTAATCATGCCAAACACCCTAGGATATAAAAAAATCTTAAGCTATTTTGGACATCAAATACTAGATAAATACTCTTCCAAAAAAACAATAAACAAAAGTCTATTAAAGAAAATTATTTTTGAAGATGCCAAACATCGAGAATGGATCCAAACACTTCTTCATCCCTTAATAAAAGAAAAAATGGTAGAAGGATGCATTCAATACAAAGCTAATCAAATAATACTTTTAGTTATACCACTATTATTTGAAGCAAAATTTGAAGATATTTGTACTGAAATATGGCTAGTCAAATGTCCAGAAGAAGTTCAAAAAAAAAGACTTATGAAACGTGATCACATCAGTGAAAAAGAAGCACTTAATATTATAAATCTTCAATTAGGTTTTGAAGAAAAAACAAAATTTTCGAATGTTATTTTGGATAATTCAGATAATCAAAATCAGTGGATTCATACAGTAAGTAAACTAATTTAGTAATTTAACTATTCAATTTTTCTGCAAGAAGTTTATTTGCAAGTTTAGGGTCTGCTTTCCCTTTAGTTTTTTTCATAAGTTGACCTACAAAGAAACCAAGTAATTTGGTTTTTCCATTCCTAAATGCTGCCACTTCATTAGGATGATCACTAATAAGTTCATCAATTATTGGCAAAATGCTTGCAGAATCAGAGATCATTGCCAATCCTTTTTCTTCAACTAAATTTTTAGGAGAAATATTCTTTTGTATTAGTTCAGGTAAAATTTCTTTTGCTATTTTTCCGCTAATAAGATTTTTACTAATCATATTAATCATTTCAGCAAGATTTTCAGGACTAAGCTTTAATTCACTAAAGCTCATTTTATTTGCTTTCAAATATCCAACAATATCACTTGTAACCCAATTTGATGCAAGTTTTGGCTCAGCACCTTTAGCTACTGTATTTTCGAAAAAGTTTGCCATATAGATTTCATCAGAAATTACTCGTGAATCATATGGAGACAAACCTAATTCCACAACATATTTCTTTCTTTTCTGGGAGGGTAGTTCAGGTAATTCATTTAACCATTTTTCTTTTTGCTCCTTCGATATTTCAATTGGTCCTAAGTCAGGATCTGGGAAATATCTATAGTCACTACTACCTTCTTTTAATCTCATACTTTTTGTTAATTGCTTGGCTTCATCCCATAATCTAGTCTCTTGATAAATTTCACCTCCATTTTCATAAACCTCTATTTGTCTCGCAATTTCATAATCACAGGCCTTCTGAATTGCAGAGAATGAATTCATATTCTTTATTTCAACTTTTGTCCCAAAAGGTGCATCGGGTCCTTTTCTAACTGAAATATTAACATCACACCTTAATGAACCCTCTTGCATATTTCCATCTGAAACACCAAGATATCTAACTGTTCTTCTAATCTCTGAAGCATATTCAGATGCCTCTCTACCCGTTCTAATATCTGGTTTACTTACAATTTCACAAAGTGCTATACCAGCACGATTGTAATCAACTAATGAATACTTAGAACCCGCTAACCGATCACTTCCCACATGAACTAATTTTCCAGCATCTTCCTCCATATGAAGCCTTTCAATGCCAACTTTTTTAATATAAGTTTCTTTATCCTTTTCTGTAATTTCAACTTCTAACCAACCATTCTCTGCGAGCGGTTCGTCAAATTGTGAAATTTGATAATTTTTAGGTAGATCAGGGTAAAAATATTGTTTTCTATCAAATTTACAATGTTCTGCAACATCTAAATTTAATGCCAAAGAAGTTTTAACTGCATATTCAAGAACAGTTTCATTTAAAACTGGAAGAGTACCAGGCAGGCCACAAACTACGGGATCTATATGTGTATTAGGTTCATCGCCAAAAGCTGTTGATGCAGATGTAAATATTTTACTTTTAGTATTAAGCTGTACATGGGTTTCCAAACCAATTACAGCTTCCCACGATTCCAATTTTTTCATTATTAAATGTTCCTTTCTTAATATTATTAGATATAAGGTAAAAGAGTATCAAAACATAAGTAAATTATAAAAATAATTCAATGACAGCAAACACGAAAAATTCAATTTTAATTATTGGCGGGGGACTAATAGGATTATCTATTGCTTATGAATTTGCCAAAAACGACTTCAAAGTTTCAATTTTAAGCAAAAACAGAAGTGAATCAGCTGGGTTTGTGGCTGCAGGAATGTTGGCTACTCATGCTGAAGGTCTTGAAAATGAATTATTAAAATTTGGACAACACAGTCAAAGTTTAATTCCTAAATGGATAAAAAATATTGAACAAGATAGCGGAATGGAATGTGGTTTAAGGAAATGTGGAATTGTAGTTCCTTTTGAAAATATTAAAGATCTGAGGAAATTTCCAACCTATACATATGGAAAATATTTGAATCAAAAAGATCTTAAAAATGAAATTAATGGAATAAATTCTATTTGGAAGCATGGATTAGTTTTTGAAGAGGATGGTCAGATAGATAACAGAAGAAGACTTATGCGTGCCCTTGAACGTGCATGCTCCCTGCACGGAGTTCAATTTCAAGAAGGATCAGAAGTTAAGGATTTAATAATAGAAAAAAACAAAATTATTGGTGCAAAAGTTTTAAATGCCACGGGAGAACTTAAAGATATTAGATGTGAAAAAGCAATTTTATGCAGTGGCGCTTGGAGTAAAAAAGTTTTGAATAAAATTCCAGTCTTTCCAGTAAAAGGACAAATGCTATCAATACAAGGTCCCTTAAATTTTCTTAAAAGAGTTCTTTTTGGCCCAGATACCTACTTAGTACCTCGTGATGACGGTCTCATTATAGTTGGAGCAACAGTTGAAAACGATTCAAAGTTTAATCAAGGCAACACTCCTAATGGAATAAATCAACTTCAAAAAGGTATCCGGTCTCTATTACCTGCAGCAATGAATTGGCCACAAATGGAACATTGGTGGGGATTTAGACCTTGTACACCAGACTTTAAGCCAATAATTGGTAAGTCTGATATTGAAAATCTTTTTATAGCTACTGGTCATTACAGAAATGGGGTTCTATTCTCTGCAATAACAAGTGATATTATTTATAAATTAGTTCAAGACAAAAACCTCTCAGATAGTGAAATCAGCTTTCTAGAAAAATTTAGTTTAAAAAGATTTGAGATATAAATTGTTAATTTTCCGAACGCCATTTTGCATCAGATGTTTCCCACTCACATATTTCATCTTGGTTAAACCATAAATTAATTTCAAATTTTGCAGTGCCTTCTCCATCTGAACCATGAATTATATTCCTGCCTATATCTACCGCAAGATCTCCTCTTATTGTGCCAGGCTCAGCATCAAGAGGTTTTGTAGAACCTATTAATTTTCTAGCACTCAAAATAACCCCTTCACCTTCCCAAACCATTGCCACGACAGGACCGCTTGAAATGAAATCTACTAAATCATTAAAGAAAGGTCTCTCCCTATGAACTCCATAATGATTCTGAGCAAGCTCTTTTGAAGGAATTAATTGCTTTAGGCCAACCAATTTAAATCCTTTTTTTTCAAATCGACCCATAATCTCAGAAATATATCCTCTTTGAACTCCATCTGGTTTAATTGCCACAAAAGTTCTCTCTTTGGTCATTTAATTAATTAGCACTCTATGTATATTCATCTTTTAGGTGGTAACTTGGCAAGTAATCATTAAAATAAAAGATATTGTTTTGAGTTTCTTTCAAAAACAATTCTTAATTACTAAGACATAAATTGACCAATTTTGCGCCAAGAAAATCAAATAAATATTGGACTATAGAAAATAGTATTGCGACTTACAATATTGATAAGTGGGGGGATAAATATTTTTCTATCAATTCCAAAGGAAATATCTCAGTCACTCCAGAAAAAAACTCAGCAAAAAAAATTGATCTTTTTAAGCTTGTCAAAGAACTCAAAAGTAGAGAAATAAATACGCCACTAATCATAAGATTTAACGATATTTTAAAAGATCGAATTACTGAATTGCATGAGGCTTTCTCAAAAGCAATAGAAACTTATGAATATAAAAATATTTATCAAGGTGTTTTTCCTGTCAAATGCAATCAGCAGAAGAACGTTCTTGAAAAAATATTAGAGTTTGGCAGCCCATGGAATTTTGGATTAGAAGTAGGCAGTAAATCAGAATTATTAATTGGCCTTGCTCTCCTTCAAAACCAAAATTCATTATTAATATGCAACGGATATAAAGATAAAAAATATATTGAGGTTGCTACATTGGCCAGAAAACTCGGTAAAAAGCCAATTATAGTTATTGAACAAAGAGATGAGGTCAAAAGAATTATTAAAGCAGTTCAGAATCTTAAATCGACCCCATTGCTAGGAATTAGAGCAAAGTTATCAAGTAAAAGCAGTGGTCGGTGGAGCAAATCTGTTGGAGATAATTCCAAATTTGGGTTATCAATTCCAGAAATTATGTTGACCATAAAAGAACTTCAAGAAGCAAATCTGATAAACGAAATGAAATTATTGCATTTTCATTTAGGAAGTCAAATCAGTGATATTGCTGTGATCAAAGACGCATTACAAGAAGCTAGTCAAATATATGTTGAATTATGCAAACTAGGTGCCCCAATGCAATATATCGACGTTGGAGGAGGATTGGGGATAGATTTCGATGGAACGAAAACTTCCTCTAGCACATCTACAAACTATTCTCTTCAAAATTATGCTAACGATGTAATTGCGACAATAAAAGATTCATGTCAGTTAAATAATATAGAACATCCAACCATAGTCTCAGAAAGTGGGAGAGCAATAATTAGTCATTGTTCAGTTGTAATTTTTAATGTTTTAGGTACAAGCCAAATAAGCTCCCAAATAAAAATATCTCACAAAAAACCCCAATCATTAATAATTACAAATCTAATAGAAACTCTCAATCAGATAAAAATACTTACTAAGAAAAAAGTAAATTTATCTGAAATAATTGAATTATGGAACGATGCAAAAAAATTTAAGGAAGATTGCCTAGTCGCATTTAGATTAGGGTTTTTAAATTTAGAAGAGAGAGCACATGCTGAAGAGCTTACCTGGTCTTGCGCAAAAGAAATTGCTTATAACCTTAATAATGATGAAATAACGCATCCAGATTTATATGAAATTACAGAAACACTCGCATCTACTTACTATGCAAATTTATCTATCTTTAAATCTATTCCCGATAGCTGGGCCATTAATCAAATTTTTCCTACAATTCCAATACATAGACACTTAGAAGAGCCATTCTGTAAAGGTAACTTTGCGGATTTAACTTGTGATTCAGACGGGAAATTAAATAGTTTCATTGATAATGGAAAAATTAAATCGCTGCTAAATCTACATAAACCAGAACCAAATGAAGATTATCTAATAGGAATTTTTATGACAGGAGCATATCAAGAAGCATTAGGAAACTTCCATAATTTATTTGGCAATACAAATGTTATTCATATTGATATAAATCAAGATAATTCATATAAGGTTAAGAATATTATTAAGGAGGATAGCAAAGCTGAAATTTTACAATTACTAGATTACGATACAGACTCTCTAGTGGAATCTATAAGAATTAATACTGAATCAGCAATTGATCAAAAGCAGTTAACTATTGAGGAAGCAAGAAAATTAATTGACCAAATCGAGATCAGTCTAAGAAACAGTAGTTATTTATCAGAATAACTTTATAAATTTTGTTTTAAATGATTTTTTGCATAATCTAAAGCAACATTTAATTTGTCAATATCTTTAGCACCTGCTTGCGCAAAATTAGGTTTTCCTCCTCCCCCTCCAGAACAAATACTTGCAATTTTATTAATTAATTTCCCTGCATGAAATCCGATGTTTACTACAGCATCTCCAAGAGATACTACAAATAACAACTTTTTATTTTCTGGATTTGGTATCCCCCCAAGAATAACTAGCGCTTTATCACCTAACTGATTAGTTAAATTTAGTGCTGCAGATTGCAGAGAATTTCCGTCTAAGCCATCAATCTGACTCACTAATATTGCAAAAGAATTTATTTCCTCTGCAGAGGAAATTAGAGAAGAATATTTAAAATATGCAATTTCCTCTTTCATTTGTTGTATCTCTTTATTCTTATTGACGAGCTCTGATTGCAAATTATTAACCCTATCAAAGAGTTGGTTAGGATTTGCTTTTAACAAATCACTTAGTTGATTTACTAAAGAATTTCTATCACTAAAATAGTCGAAAGCTGACTGGCCAGATAATGCTTCGATTCTTCTTACTCCTGCTGAGATTCCTTCTTCACTAATTATTTTGAAACAACCTAATTCAGATGTGGTTTTAACATGTGTTCCACCACAAAGTTCCATCGACACTCCTGGCACATCTACAACCCTTACTGTATCATCATATTTCTCGCCAAACATTGCCACTGCACCTTTTTGGAGAGCCTCACTCTTAGGCATAGTTTTAATGTTAAGAGAATGATTTTCCATAATCCAAGAATTGACGAGAGTCTCAACCTTAGAAAGTTGATCTTTAGAAATAGGATGAGAGGAATTGAAATCAAATCGTAATTTATTAAACGCGACTAATGAACCTTTTTGTCCAACACTTTGATTGACAACTATTTTGAGAGCAGATTGCAACAAATGAGTAGCGGTATGATTAGCAGCAGCCTTAGCTCTATTGACTGCGTTAACCTTAGTCTTAATTTTTTGTCCAATAGTCAATAGTCCTTGTTTGACTAATCCATAATGTAGGAAAACATTTTTCTTTCGAACGACTTTATCAACAAAGACCTCTAAGTCTTTTGAGAATATTGTTCCAATATCACCAACTTGACCACCAGATTCTCCATAAAAAGATGTCTGATCAAGAACAATTAAAACTTTCTGACCTTCACTTGCTTGCTTAACTAAGGTTGAATCCAGAAATACACCCTTTATTTCTGCTTCGGATAAAAGAGAATCATAACCAGTGAAAACAGTTTTATCAAATAAGTCTATTTCACGTTCTAATGATCCCTCTACTGTCAAATCAACATTACTTG